>SGZB01000001.1 GCA_004321735.1 Flavobacteriales bacterium
GCATCTTCTACTTTAAGAAGTTGACCTCCTTCAGTACCAATATATAAGGTTGAGCTTGATGAGTCTGAGTTATTGTAAACTGTCATTGCAGATACGTTAGAACTCAAAGCACCATTTCTTAAGATTACTTTAGATGCATTTGTATTTTGATCAGCAGCTTTAAAATCATCCCAGTTAACAAAAGCAGCAACTTGATTTTGACCTCCTGATTCATAGTTAGAATAAATTACGCCATATTTTGAGTCTAAAGCTTGTACATTTATAAAATCACCATTAGATACATTTTCAGAATTTATCTGGAAATTAGTAGCTGGGCTAGTATTAAGATTCCAAACTTCAATGGATCTATTGTAAACATAGTTTTGAACAAAATATTTGTTATTGATGTTTTGTGAAAACATTGATGCAGCACCATCTCCTCCTGAAACATCAATTGCACTTGTTGACATGTTACCGTTATCAACTTGGAACATATTTCCATTATCTTGTAATCCGCCAACGAACACATCAGTTTCACCGGAAATAGATTTATTTCTTCCAGTATTGTTAGATCTGTCTCTTCCTCCAATAGATGTACTATGACCAATAAACATATCTCTTGGTGCAACACTTACTGTATAATATTGTGATGTGTGGAAATTGTAGTTTCTGGTACTTATCGAAGCACCACCATCATTTGTAAATGTGATTCCACCATCATTTCCAAACAAAACAACATTGGGATCAGATTCTAAAAATACTGCACCATGCTGATCTGCGTGAGAATATGGTTCTTGAAATCCACCATACCAATGACTTATTTGATCCCAAGGATTCGTAGTAGATCCTTGAGCAGTTTCACCACCTGAAGTAGTTTTGAAAATATTTATTCCTCCAACAAACAATTGATTCGGGTTAATTGGATTAGCTTCAATCACAAGGTCATAAAATGATTGACCCCTTGTAAAATCATTTGTTGATATTCCTGTGTCTTTGTCATCAGGAAGAGAAAGGTTAGATGGATCGAGTGCTCCATTTGCAGCTTTTTGAATAACTACTGGCGAGCCTCCTTGGCCTGTTGCAGCAAGAATATATAGAATGTTATTTTTAGTGACCTCAATTTCAGTTCTTCTTCCTTCCTCAACTTGATACTTGAGTTCAAAAGATGAAATATCGTCATTTGACAGATAAACTAATCCACCCCCAAGACCGCCGGTATCTCTTGTAGTTGAAAGCCAAAGTTTATTGTCAGGACCCAATTCTAAATCAATTGGTTGAACTAATTTACCATCAAATTCAACATTAATTCTCGTCCATGTAGTTCCATCATCACTTGAAACAAATAATCCATAATCATCTCCACCGAAAACCGTGTTGGCTGCATCTCTGTATAACGATGTTCCAGCAGCAATAAATATTTGCGTATTTCCACCATCGTTTCTCGTTACAACATCATTAATGTAGTAAGTGCCAGGAACTACTGTATTTCCTGAAGCAACATTTGTTGTTTTTTTCATTGAGATGATTGTTTCACCTTGATTTATCAGGTTTTTTAATCTAAGTCCATCAACTCTTCTAATAAATACAGCTGGAATATTTACATCATTGGGATCTGTAGCACCAACTCCCATTCTAATTAGGCCGTCATTCCAATCTGCTTCACCGTTATTTTTGTTATAAACAATAGCACCAACAGCACCAGCATTTTGTACGTTCAATACTTTCACTCCAAATTCACAATCTCCTCTTTCAATTAGAGCTATTTTTCCGCTTATGTTAGAAGTAATTGATGTGCAAGCATTCTGTGGGCTTACAAGATCAACAACTTTTTCAAGGGGATTTTCTGTTAGTGCTTTTCCAAATGATGCTGATAAAAAATCTATAGATCTCTGATCTGCAGGTTTTTTAATATCAATTTTATTACCCTCACTTATAAATGTTGTTGGGTTTTCAGTATCTCCACCAAAAACTTTAAACCAAGTATCACCACCATCTTCTGATTTCCAGAGTCCATTTCCCAAAGCATCACCTGCAGTATATGATTCACCAGTTCCAACATAAAAAACTTTTGTATTATTTGGGTCATAAACAATTGATGAAACCGCAATGTTTTGAGGAATATTTTGAGTAACAAGTTTCCATGGATTGTTTGGGTCTGAAATATTGGTGTTTTTAAATAATCCTCCACTGACACCTCCAGCAAATACAGTTTCATTTGTATTATCATTTGGATCAAACATCATAGCTTTAGTTCTACCGCCAACATTATAAGGTCCTCTTTGAATCCATTGCATTTGTTCATTTTCACCCGGAACAGCTGATAATCTTGGCGCCATTTTTTCAGCATCAACTAGCGCTTTTCTTGTTCTGAATAAATATTCAACTTCAGGTCTTCCTGTTAATGGATTCATTGAAAGCTCCCACATCTTTTGGTAATATGCATTTGGAGGTAATTCCATTGCGCGTCTTTCACTCTTTGAAAGTTTTTTATAGTCGTTAAATGGTGAGTTATCTAAAAATGATTTATGAATTTCTCTTTTTTCATCAATAGTTATTTCGGAATTTTTATCAAAAAATAACGCAGTGATCGATGTAAATATTAAAAGTATAGTTATGTATTTTATCCTTTTCAAAACTCTATTCTTTTTGGGCAAAGAAAAATACAAATATTATACCGAACTATTAAAAAGAGTACTGAACAATTTGAATTTTAACACTTTAGACTGATACCTTACCTTTAATGTGAGGATGAGGGTCATAATTTATTACTTCAAAATCTTCAAACTTTAAATCAAATATTGATTTAACTTTCTTATTTATTTTAAGCTCAGGTAGAGTTCTTGGCTCTCTTTTTAATTGTAATTCCATTTGATCAAAATGATCTTTGTAAATGTGAGCATCTCCAAAAGTATGAACAAAATCTCCTGCTTGGAGATTACAAACATGAGCAATCATTTCTGTGAGTAAAGCATATGATGCAATGTTAAAAGGAACTCCTAAAAAAATATCTGCACTTCTTTGATATAACTGGCAACTTAATTTATTGTTAGCTACATAAAATTGAAAAAATGCATGACATGGTGGTAGGGCTGCATTACCTAATTTTACATTTTCACTGAACGTTTTGCTTGTATCTGGTAAAACGCTGGGATTCCAAGCTGATATCAGCATTCTTCTACTATCAGGATTATTTTTAATTGTATCAATTAATTGTGAAATCTGATCAATATTATCATTATTCCAATTCCTCCATTGAAATCCATACACTGGTCCAAGATCACCATTTTCATTTGCCCAAGCATCCCATATTTTGACTCCATTGTCTTTCAAATAACCAATATTAGTTTCGCCCTTCAGGAACCATAAAAGCTCATAAATTATTGACTTTAAATGAAGTTTTTTAGTAGTTACTAAAGGAAAACCTTCTTGTAAATCAAATCTCATTTGGTAGCCAAAAACACTTTTTGTTCCTGTACCTGTTCTGTCAGATTTTTCAGTTCCATTTTCAAGCACATGCTTAACTAAATCATGGTATTGTTTCATTGATGTAAAAGTATGAATTAAGAACTGTTTAGGTATTTAATAAAATCAAAAGATATTAACCAATTAACATTCCTGCAATTGATGCAGAAAGAAGCGAGGCTAATGCACCTCCAATTAGTGCCTTGATTCCAAATTTTGCTAAATTTTTTCTTTGATTTGGAGCCAAAGCACCAATACCCCCAATTTGTATTCCAATGGATGAAAAGTTAGCAAATCCGCAAAGCATATATGTTGCCATTATTAAGGACTTCTCATAAGTTAATTTTATCTCACTTGATATCATTTGGAAGTCAGCGAGTTGCATGTAGGCTATAAATTCATTAACCGATAATTTAATTCCCAATAATTGACCCATAGGTATGATATCTGCAGTTGATACTCCGATTAACCACATGAGTGGTGAGAAAACTATTCCCATTATAGCTTCAAGTGAAAGTTTGTCATATATACTTTTGTCAGCTAGCAAGTCATTAATTGTGGTTAAATCTCCAAACAAAAAAAGTAAATGATTAACCATGGCAATTAATGCAATAAAAACTAATACCATTGCACCAATATTAACAGCAAGTTTAATTCCTTCAATTGTTCCATTAGAAATTGCATCAAGGATGTTTGAACCAGCATCGTATTCAGAAATATTTACATCACTGTTTATTTCTTCATTTTGGGGGATTAGTATTTTAGAAATTAAAATTGCTCCAGGAGCTGCCATTACAGATGCAGTTAATAAGTGCTTAGCAAATTGAATTTGTTTTTCGGGGTCATCACCACCTAAAAATGCTATGTATGCAGCTAATACACCTCCTGCCACAGTTGCCATTCCTCCAACCATAACTAAAAGAATTTCTGACTTATTCATTTTTGGCAGGTATGCTTTAATGAGTAGCGGTGCTTCAGTTTGACCAAGAAAAATATTTCCGATTACAGACAAGCTTTCTGAACCAGAAATTTTTAAAATCTTTGTGTAAAGTTTTGCAAAAAAACTAACTACTTTTTGAATTATTCCAAAATAAAATAATAATGATGTTATTGATGAGAAGAAAATTACAGTTGGTAAAATTTCAAATGCCCATATATAGCTTGTGGTTTTTGGTTTCAATAAGTCACCAAAAACAAAAATAGTTCCCTCTCTAGTAAAATCAATAAGTTTAACAAAAACAGAACCAGCCTTCTCAAAAATAAGTTGAACAAAAGGAACTTTAAGGATTAAAATCCCCAATAAAATTTGACTTAAAAGAGCATAGAAAACTGTTTTCCAAACTATTTTCTTTTTGTTACTACTAAACAAAAAAGCTATTGATAAAATTGTAATTATACCAACAAAACCTCTAAATAAGCTTTCAATAGTTAAACCTTCGCTTAAAATTAATTCATTGTTTATTATGAAGTTCATTTATTTTCTTTGGTTAATTTCGTCTCTTAACTTAGCTGCCAACTCATAATCTTCATTTTCAATAGCATCAGAGATTTTCTTATTTAGTTGCTTTAATGTAAGAGTCTTGTATTCATCTGGCAGAAGGTTTTCTGCATTTTCTCCATCAATTTCCTTCTTTAAAATTATTCCAGCATTTTCTAGAATTTTTGAATAGGTATATATTGGAGAATCGAATCTTATTGCCAATGCAACTGCATCAGAAGTTCTGGCGTCAATAATTTCTTCTACTTTATTTTGTTCACAAATAAGGCTGGAATAAAAAATTCCATCAATCAATTTATTTATTATTACCTGTTTTATTTTAATGTCAAAATTTTGAGCAAAATTTTTAAATAAGTCATGTGTCAAGGGTCTAGGAGGATCAATATTCTTTTCTAATGCAATTGCTATTGATTGAGCTTCAAAGCCTCCGATAACAATTGGGAGTTTTCTATCTCCAGCAACTTCCTCAAGGATCAAAGCGTATGCTCCATTTTGAGATTGACTGTATGAAATTCTGTTTACTTTTAATTGAATAAGATCCATACTAATTTCTATTTAAAGATAGAAATTTAGTTGTTTTCAGCTTTGAAAGCTCTAAGTTTTTCGTTTAACCTTGGCACTACATCAAATGCATCTCCTACAATTCCATAATCTGCAGCTTTAAAAAATGGAGCATCGGGATCAGTGTTTATAACGAGTTTAATCTTAGAAGAACTAACTCCGGCGAGGTGTTGTATGGCTCCTGAAATGCCAATAGCTATGTATAAATTTGTAGAAACAGGTTTTCCAGTTTGTCCAACGTGTTCACTGTGCGGTCTCCAACCAAGGTCTGAAACTGGTTTTGAACATGCAGTAGCTGCACCAAGTGTTTTAGCAAGATCTTCAATTATTCCCCAATGTTCAGGCCCCTTTAAACCTCGTCCTGCTGAAACTACAATGTCAGCATCAGCAATTGAAATTTTATTTTCAGACATCTCTACAGAATCAACTCTAAGCTTTGTTTTTTCAATGGAAAGATCTTGTTGAATTGTTTCAGGATTAGATTTTTTTTCAATTGTTCCAAAAGAATTAGTAGCTAATCCAATAATCTTTCTTTCATTATCAATGGAGGATTCACTGAACGCTTTGTTTGAAAATGTAGATCTTTTAACAATAAACGGATTTAGTTCAATCGGCAAACTGACTACATTAGATAAATATCCTGCATCAAACTTAATAGCAAGAGAAGGAGCTAAATATTTACAGTTACTACTACCACTCAACACAATTATTTTGGAGTTTATCTTAATTGCGACTTGATTGATTGCATCAGCATATTCTCTGGATTTAAATTCAATCAAATCTTCATTCTTTACATTAATAATTTTATCTGCTCCATAAATACTTGCATCATTAGCATTATCTATATTGAAACACAACACAGTTAATTCGACTGAAAGTTTATCAGCTAACGATCTTGCATAAGAAATAACTTCAAATGAATTTTTTTTAATTTTTGATTCGTTGGATTCTACAAACGCTAGTATGCTCATCTATATTATTTTTTCTTCAGTGTGTAATATTTCAACAAGTTCATCTAAGTTTTCAGGATTTATCATTCTTATTTTACCCTTTTCTTCTGGTTTTGAGTATTTTAAAGTTGTGGTCTGAGATGAAAAACTTTCAGGTTCAATTACTTCTAATGGTTTTTGTCTAGCTTGCATAATCCCTCTCATGTTAGGGATCTTTAAGTCACTCTCCTCAACTAGGCCTTTTTGACTTCCAATTATAAGAGGCAATTCGCAAGAAACTTTTTCTATTCCACCCTCAATTTCTCGAGAAGCTGTAGCACGAGAGTTATCAATTTCGAGTTTTACACAATTTGTTACAAAGTCAATATTTGTTAATTCTCCAATTAAACCGGGAACCATACAACCATTGTAATCAATTGACTCTCTTCCAGCAATAATTAAATCATAGTCATTTTTTAAAATATGATTTGAAATCAGTTTAGCAACACGAAAACTATCTTTTGGATCCTCATCTACTCTAAACGCTCTGTCAGCACCAATTGCTAAAGCTTTTCTAAGTATAGGTTCATTTGATTGAGTGCCTACATTTATTATGTCAATAGAAGATCCATCCATTTCTTTGATCCACATTGCTCGCGTTAAACCAAACTCATCGTTTGGGTTGATAACATATTGAACTCCATCTTTACTGAATTCTTTATTATCCTCAGTAAAATTAATTTTTGATGTGGTATCAGGAACACAACTAATACAAACTAAAATCTTCATTTTTCTACAACAAAGATATTAAATTCAATTTACTATGCATGCATAGTAATTAAAAAAAAGTGTTAAAAAAGATTAAATGTTTTTTATTGTTATTTTTGCACAAAATTATTTATGAGAACTATTCAGTTTAGAGAGGCAGTATGTGAAGCAATGTCTGAGGAAATGAGAAGAGATGAAAGTATTTACTTAATGGGCGAAGAAGTTGCTGAATACAACGGGGCATACAAAGCATCAAAAGGCATGTTAGATGAATTTGGTGAAAAGAGAGTTATTGATACACCAATTTCTGAGTTAGGTTTTGCTGGAATAGGAGTTGGTTCAACTATGACTGGTAACAGACCAATTATTGAATTTATGACTTTTAATTTTGCATTAGTTGGAATAGATCAAATAGTAAACAATGCTGCTAAAATTAGACAAATGTCAGGAGGACAGTTTCCTTGTCCAATTGTTTTTAGGGGACCAACTGCATCTGCCGGTCAACTAGCTGCAACACATTCCCAAGCATTTGAGAGCTGGTATGCTAATTGTCCTGGTTTAAAAGTAATTGTACCATCAAATCCATATGATGCTAAAGGTTTATTAAAATCTGCTATAAGGGACAATGATCCAGTAATTTTCATGGAATCTGAACAGATGTATGGTGATAAGGGTGAAGTTCCTGAAGAAGAGTATCTTATTCCAATTGGCAAGGCTGATGTAAAGAAAACAGGTAAAGATGTGACTGTGGTGTCGTTTGGTAAAATAATTAAAGAAGTCTATGCTGCAGATCAAAAATTAAAAGAAAATGGAATTGATATTGAAATAATTGACATTATGACTGTAAGACCTTTGGATTTTCAAACTATTATTGAGTCGGTTAAAAAAACTAACAGGTTAGTTATTGTTGAAGAAGCATGGCCTTTTGGAAATGTATCAACTGAAATTACATATCAAGTTCAAAACCAAGCTTTCGATTATTTAGATGCACCTGTTGTTAAAGTAAATACTGCTGATACTCCTGCTCCATATAGTCCTGTACTATTAAAAGAATGGCTACCAAACCATGAAGACGTAATAAATGCAGTTAACAAGGTACTTTATAAGTAAAAAATTATATTTTTGAACCCTCAAAAAAATTACTATGAATTTTAATCCAGTTTTTATTCCAATTGCCCTATCAATTTTAGGTCTTATTTACATGTATGCTAAAGCTCAATGGGTAAAAAAACAAGACCCAGGAAATGAAAAAATGGTAGGGATTAGCTCTGCTATTAAAAATGGTGCATTAGCATTTTTAAATGCTGAATACAAATTATTGTTCTTTTTTGTTATAGGCGCATCCCTTGCATTGTTTTTCATATCAACTCAAGTTGAAACAACAAGTTGGTTAATAATTCCAGCCTTCATAGTTGGTGCTGTATTTTCTGGTTTAGCTGGAAATATTGGAATGAGAATAGCAACTGATGCAAATTCTAGAACAACTCAAGCTGCCAGAACAAGTTTACCCAAGGCTCTCAATGTAGCTTTTGGTGGAGGAACTGTCATGGGACTTGGCGTTGCTGGCTTAGCTGTATTTGGATTGAGTATTTTCTTTTTATTTTTTGTCAATTACTTTATTACTGACGGAGGAAATTTTTACACGGAAATGACAGTTGTATTAGAGGCTTTAGCAGGTTTTTCACTTGGAGCTGAATCGATTGCTTTATTTGCAAGAGTTGGGGGAGGAATTTACACTAAAGCTGCTGATGTCGGAGCGGACTTAGTTGGTAAAGTTGAAGCTGGTATACCGGAAGATGATCCTAGAAACCCAGCAACTATAGCTGATAATGTTGGTGATAATGTTGGTGATGTTGCAGGAATGGGTGCTGATTTGTTTGGTAGCTACGTAGCTACAGTTCTAGCATCTATGGTTTTGGGTAATTACATAATTAAGGATATGTCTGATTATGGAGCAAGTCAATATTCCGATGCTTTTAGTGGAATGGGCCCGATACTATTGCCTTTATTCATAGCTGGTGTTGGTATCATAGCGTCTATAATTGGAACACTATTTATAAAAATTAAAAATAATGATGCTAAAGAAGCACAGGTTCAAGCATCATTGAACAAAGGTA
Organism: Flavobacteriales bacterium; assembly: GCA_004321735.1. GTDB lineage: Bacteria > Bacteroidota > Bacteroidia > Flavobacteriales > Flavobacteriaceae > Eutrophosalina > Eutrophosalina marina. The sequence continues at coordinate 9,315 of SGZB01000001.1, forward strand.
ATTTGATATCAATTTTAATAACACTCGTAGCGTGTTGGTTTTTGATTGACTGGTTCCTTCCTGAAACAATTAATGGAATGAAGTTTTTTGGCGAAGGTACTAAAGACATACCAAGCCAAAATATATTTTATTCTACAATAGTTGGATTAGCTGTTGGATATTTGATTTCATATTTTACTGAGTATTACACTGCTCTTGGAAAAAAACCAGTTTTAAACATTGTTAGAAACTCTTCAACTGGTGCTGCAACTAATATAATTGCCGGTCTTGCTACTGGAATGAAATCTACTTTTTCTTCTATTATACTATTTGCTTTAGCAATATGGGGATCATATGAGCTTGGAGGTTTTTATGGTGTTGCAATTGCAGCATCTGCAATGATGGCAACTACAGCAATGCAATTAGCTATTGATGCTTTTGGACCTATTTCTGATAATGCTGGTGGAGTTGCCGAAATGAGTGAGTTACCTAAAGAAGTAAGAGAGAGAACAGATATTTTAGATTCTGTTGGAAATACAACTGCTGCAACTGGAAAAGGTTTCGCAATTGCATCTGCTGCATTGACAGCCCTAGCATTATTTGCCGCTTACGTTACTTTCACTGGAATTGATGGTATTAATATCTTTAAAGCAGATGTTTTAGCTGCTTTATTTATTGGTGGAATGATTCCTGTTATCTTTTCTGCTTTAGCTATGGAATCTGTTGGTAAAGCAGCAATGAAAATGGTTGAAGAAGTTAGAAGACAGTTTAGGGAAATCCCTGGAATTCTTGAAGGGAAAGCTAAGCCTGATTATGAAAAATGTGTTGAAATATCTACAAATGCAGCTCTAAAAGAAATGCTTTTGCCAGGATTAATAACCATAATAACACCTGTATTGATTGGATTCATAATTGGACCTGAAGCTCTTGGAAGCTACATGGCTGGTGTAGCTGTATCTGGAGTTTTGTGGGCTATCTTCCAGAACAACGCAGGAGGAGCTTGGGACAATGCAAAAAAATCTTTTGAAGCTGGAGTAGAAATTAATGGTAAAATTGAAAAGAAAGGCTCTGATGCACATAAAGCTGCTGTTACTGGAGATACTGTCGGTGATCCGTTTAAAGATACTTCAGGACCTTCAATGAATATATTAATTAAACTCACATGTTTAGTTGGTCTTGTAATAGCTCCTATATTAGGTGGTCATGGAAATGAAGAGCACTCTATGCTTGATGAAAAAGTTGAGACTGAAGTTGTGTTAGAGGTTAATACTTTGGATGAGCAAAACAGTTATCTAACTTTAACTACAACTGAAAAAGTTTTAGATCAAGTAACAGAAAAAATTGAAAAATGTTCAGGCTCTAAAGAAGAAATCTTATTAAAATTAGCTGAGATTGAATCTGAAAATGTTGATATTGACAAAATGATTGTAACAAAAAGTTAATTAGGATTTTAACTTTTCGTCAATAAGTTCTGTAATAACTGTGAAATCATCTTGATTTTTTACAAAATCAATGTCATCAACTTCTATAACAAGTAAATTGCTTTTATCGTAGCTCTGAATCCAAGCTTCATATCTTTCATTTAATCTGCTTAAGTATTCAATACTAATAGTATTTTCATAATCTCTTCCTCTTTTATGAATTTGATCTACGAGATTAGGAATTCCACTTCGAAGGTATATGAGTAGGTCAGGATCTTTCACAAAAGAATTAAGTGTATTGAAAATTGATTTATAATTTTCATAATCCCTATTGGTCATTAATCCCATTGCTTGAAGATTAGGAGCAAAAATGAAAGCGTCTTCGTATATGGTTCTGTCTTGAATTGTATCATTTTCTTTTTTTGAGCATTCAAGCATTTGATTAAACCTACTATTTAAGAAATAAATTTGTAGGTTAAATGACCATCTTTCCATTCTTTCATAAAAATCATCTAGATACGGATTTTTTAAGACATCCTCAAAATGCGGCTCCCAACCGTAATGTTTTGATAACATTTCAGTTAGAGTAGTTTTTCCAGCTCCAATATTTCCTGCAATTGCTACATGCATGGTTTTTGATTATAACCTAAAATAATATTTAATTTGAACAATTTTTAAAAAAGATTAAACTTTTTTTATAATTAATTGTCTATAAACAAGAACACCCTATATGAGAACACTTTTATCACTTTTTATTTTTATTTCAAGCTTTTCATTTGCTCAAGATTTTCAAGGCAAAGCTTACTACATGTCAAAAATTTCAATCGACAAATCATTCATGGATAATCCCAGATTTGCTAGCAGAAGAGGATACATGGAAAATATGATCAAAAGAAATACTGAGAAAGATTATCTACTTGAATTTAATTCCACTGAATCATTTTACACAGAGAGAGAAAAATTAGATGTGGGAGAAAGTCAAGGGTACAATTGGATGGCAGTTTATGTTGGTAATAATATTGGTAAACTTTATAAAAATTTACAAGATAAAGTAAGTATAAATGAAACTGAAATGATGGGTAAATTTTTTCTAGTAACAGATCCAATTGAAAATATGAGTTGGAAAATGACAGGTGAGTCAAAAAAAATAGGACAATACACCTGTTATAAAGCCACATATGAAAAAGAAGTTACTGAAAGGGTATTTAGTTTTGGATCACAGAATCAGAACCAAAATAATATGCAAACAAAAACTGTTGAAGTTTCAGCTTGGTTCACACCAGAAATTCCGATTTCAAACGGTCCGGGGTTATATCAAGGTCTTCCAGGACTTATTCTAGAAGTTAATGATGGTAGAACGACTATATTGTGTACTAAACTAGTATTAAATCCAGACGAAAAATCTAAAATCAAACAACCTAAAAAAGGAAAAACAATATCAAACTCTGATTTTGTTGCCCTGCAAGATCAAAAAAGACAAGAAGCTCGTGAAATGTGGCAAAGAGGTAGAAGAGGAGGTTCTTGGAGGTAAACACACACATGAAAAATTTTTTATTACTACTATTTATCTTACCAACAGTATTATTTGCTCAGTCGAGCTTAAGTGGTAAAATAACTGATATTGACGGATATCCAATAATGGGAGCTAATGTCATAGCTGTGAACTCTGAAACACAAGTATTAGACGGTTTTGGTATTTCAAATGAAAATGGTTTTTACTCAATAAATTTGAAGAATGGAACTGAATTTAATATTAAAGTTACTTTTATTGGATTCAGCCCTAATGAGTTTAATATTACCCTAACTGAAGATACAAGTAAAAATTTTGTTTTAGAAGAACAAGCTGAGGCCCTTGATGAAGTAGAACTTGTGTATGAGATGCCAGTTCAAATTAAAGGTGACACTATAGTCTACAGTGCGGATGCTTTTAACACCGGCACTGAAAAAAAATTAGCTGACGTTTTAAAAAATATGCCAGGGATAGAAGTAAATGATGATGGTGAAATTGAAGTTGAAGGACAAGTTGTTAGAAAAATACAAATTGAGGGTAAAGACTTTTTTGATGGAGACACCAAGCTTGCCTCACAAAACTTACCTGCAAAAGCTGTAGGTAAAGTAGAGGTTCTTAGAAACTTTACAGAAAACAATCAATTAAGAAATGTTACTAATAACGAAGATAATTTTGCATTGAATATTAGATTAAAAGATGGTCAAGATAAATTTTGGTTTGGTGAAATACAAGCTGGAACGGGACCTGATGACATTCATTTGATAGCTCCAAAAATCTTTTACTACTCAAAGAATTTTAATATGTCGGTCCTTGCCAATTCTAATGATGTTGGACAACCCCCACTTTCAAGGAGAGATTTCTACAGATTTGGTGGAGGTTTTAGAAATTTAAACTCAGGAACAGGAACTTCGATTAACATATCCTCAGATTTTGGTGGAATTGGAAATTTACAAAATAATAGAGCTAAGAAAATTGAATCGGAACTCTTAGCTACAAACTTTACTGTATCTAATGATAAAGGTCTCAACATAAGTGGTTTTAGTATATTCTCATCTAACATTAATGAGTTAGAAGAATTAATCACTAGGACCTATTTTAACAATGGTATTATTGAAAATACTGGAAATAATGTTTTACAAAAAAATGATCTTGAGCTTTACAAGTTTTCAGTTGAATATGAACCGTCGGATGTGCTGCAGATGGAATACAATATCCTTCTTAATCAAAGCGATCAAAATGAAGTAACTGATTTAACTTCAATTTACGGTAGACAGGGTAACAGAGTGAACGAAAATTTAAAAATTACTAATATTCAAACACCATATTCACTGAATCAGGAATTCAAATTATATTACACAGCAGGAGAGAAAAATATATTTTCAATTGAGGCTCAACACCTTGATCAAGAAGAGGATCCAATAGGGAATGTAATCCGTGAATTTAATCCATTTTTAAATTTGTTTAACTTCAACACTGATCAAAATGGTTATAATATCTCTCAAAACAGAAATGTTAATACGCAAAAATTAGAAGCAAAATTTGATTACTATTATTTAATTAATGATCAATCAAATATCAACTTTACTTTTGGAGTCACCGATGTAAAGCAAAAATATGCGTCTAATTTCTTTCAAACCCTTGATAATGGTAGTTATCTAAATTTTACAGATCCATCATATGTTAATGATGTTGATTTTGATTTTAATGACACGTATATATCTCTTAAATATAGATTAAAGACTGGAATCTTTACCATTGACCCAGGTCTAACTTTCCATTCCTATAAATCAAGTAATAATCAGTATAGTGATTATTTTGAAACCAAAACATCTGATATTAGACCTGACTTCAGAGTCAATATTCAGTTTAAACAAAGTGAGAGCTTAAGACTTACATACAGAGAAACAACTCAGTTCACTGATGTCAACAACCTATCCAGAGCATATGTTTTTAATAATTATAACAGTATTTTTCAGGGAGAACCAGAGCTTGAAGCAGGTAGAGTTATAAATTATAATTTAAACTACAGAAGTATTAACCAATTTACTTTCACTAATGTTTATGCTGGTGCTAACTATTCTAAAAGATCAAACTCTATTCAGTCAAGAACCAATCTTGTTGGAATTAATTCTGTAAGAAAGCCTACTAATTCTACTTTTCCAGTAGAATCTTACTCAGTAAATGCGAGAATTGATAAAAGAACAAAAAATCTCAGAGCAAACTTAGGTTTTAGACTCAACTTTAGTGAGTTTAGTAATATTATTAATGACAGGATTACTAACTCTGAAAGTTTTGGTCAGAATTATAATGTTAGTTTAGCAACTAATTTTAGAGATAAACCTAACATTGAAGTTGGTTACAAGTATAACGTTAATAAATACACCAATAACGATATTGAAAATATTTTCTATCAAGAATCACCTTATGTTGAAGTTGATGCTTATTTTGGAAAAGGCTTTGTATTTCGCACAGAGTACAGCTACAACTATTACAAGAACCAAGATCAAACTTTAAATAACTTTAGGTTTTGGGATGCAGATCTTTCATATGAAAAAGAGGGCTCTAAATGGGAGTATAGTGTTGGGGTAACAAATATGTTAAATGATCAATCGATTAATAGAGATTCTGCAAATCAGTTATCATCTCAAACAAGGATGTATATGATTCAACCTAGATATGTTTTATTTAAATTAAAATATGATCTTACAGCATTTGGAGGAGGTTCTAAAAAAGATGATTCATCTAAAGATAAATCAACATCAAGACCCAGAGGAAATGCTGGCGGAGGAAAATTAAAATAGGAATTAGTAATTTTGAGTGTGTTTAAAAAACCACTTGCTTTAATTTTTTTAAGTTTATTTTTTAATTCACTCAATTCTCAGTCTGGTTTAGAATCAATTCTAATTGCAGCTGAGCAAGATTCAAAAAAGATTTTTCAAGGTTATTTACAGCCAGCACTTAAGAGTTCTATATATTTAATGAATTCTGGGTGGTATACAACTGCAAAAGTTCATAAGAAATTAGGATTTGATTTGACTATTTCTCTTAACTCTGCGATTATTCCAAGTTCAGTTGAAACATTTGATATATCCAACCTAGAAATGATTACATCTGATTCTTCATCAATTTCAACTATTTTTGGAAATAATGAATCACATGAGTTGTATGTTGATATTCCTTCAGATGGATTGAGACCTGAGATTTCAACTTCATTTTTTTCCCCTAAAGGAATAAAAGAAAAGTTACCATTGGGAATGGTTTCCTCACCAGTAATTCAAGCGAGTGTTGGATTACCTCTTAAGTCAGAGATAACTTTAAGATACTTACCTGAGTATAGTAGGAATAATATTTACTTTTCAAATTATGGTATTGGATTTAAACATGATTTATTACAATATCTTAGTTTTTTAAAACGCATACCTACTTTAAATGTTTCTGCATTTGCTGCTTATTCAAAAATGAATATAGATTATGATATTCAATCCTCTGGTACTTTTTCAGGTACTAATCAAATGGCAAACTTCAATATTTCAAATTATAAACTTCAAATATTAAGTTCTATAAATCTTTCAATTTTTGAAATATATTCTGGAATAGGAGTTAATGGAGGTGATTCAAGTTTTAAAATTATTGGAGATTATGAAATTGAATATAATCTTAGGGACTCTGATATTCCATATGTAGTGAATTTGAATGATCCAATTGATATAAATTACTCGATTCATGAATTTTCAAAAAACATTGGAATTAAATTTAAATTTCTGTTTCTTCATGCTTTTGTGGATTATACTTTTCAGGAATTTGATGTTGTAACAGCAGGTGTCTCACTTAACTTTAGGTAGTGAAAACTGGGTTAATACATAGTTAATTTTGTTTTTTAAATTAAGTGATGTATTTTTGTTCTATGATTAACAGATACAGCAATAATTTTTATTTCTTCTTTTACTATTTATATAAAAGCAGGATTTTTTGTTAGTATCAATAAATATAATTTACAAAAAGTCCTGATTTTCAGGACTTTTTTTTTGATTATGAAAATAGCTATTCAAGGAATATTAGGGTCATATCATGATGAAGTAGCAAAGTTGCGTTTTGGTGATGATTCAAATATTATAGAATGTTCATCTTTTGACGCTCTGGTTGATTCAGTAAAAAATGAAGTTGCTGATATTGGAATCATGGCTATTGAAAATTCCATTGCTGGGTCAATAATTCCTAATTATTCACTAATTGATAATTATGATTTGTCGATTATTGGAGAGTATTATATAAGTATTAATCATCAGTTAATGGCATTGCCAGGAATTGATTTTAGTTCTATCGAAACAATTTCTTCACATCCAATGGCTTTATTACAATGTAAAGATTTCTTAAAAACAACAGATAAAACTATAATTGAGAGCAAAGATACTGCAGAAGTTGCAAGAATGATTTCTGATGAAAAAATATCTACGACAGCGGCAATTGCAAGCCCGAAGGCAGCTGAAATTTATGGATTAGATATTTTGATGAATAATATTCAAACCATTAGTAATAATGAAACTAGATTTGTTTTTATTTCTAATAATGACAATAAAGATTTTCAGGATCTCAATAAAGCTTCATTAAAAATTATTTTAAGTCATGAAAGTGGAAGTTTAGCTAAAATTTTGAACATCTTTAATGACTACAATATCAATCTCACAAAAGTTCAATCAATTCCTGTCATTAAAACCCCATGGAAATATTCTTTTTTTATTGATCTTACTTTTAATAAAAGTGATGCTTTTATTAAAGCAATTGAGCTTGTAAAAAGAAATTCTGAATTTTTAAAAATTTTTGGTATTTATAAGAGTTTTAAAAAATGAATAAAGGAGCAGAAAGATTAAAATATATAGAAGAGTATTATTTCTCAAAGAAATTAAGAGAAGTAAAAGATCTTATAAATAATGGTGCTCCAATTATCAATATGGGAATAGGTAGTCCAGATTTAGATCCGCCTATTAGTGTAGTTAATTCAATTAAAGAGTCGTTAAAACATAAGAATGCTCATCAATATCAAAGCTATAGGGGAATTAATGATTTAAGATTAGAAATTTCAAATTTCTACTCAAGATTTTACAATATAAAATTAAATGCTGATGAAAATATACTTCCCCTACTTGGATCTAAAGAAGGTATAATGCATATTTCACTCGCATTTTTAAATCCTGGAGATGAGGTTTTAATTCCAGATCCAGGATATCCTACTTATAGCTCTGTGACAAAAATAGTTGGTGCAACCCCTCGTTATTACAATTTAAACTCAAAAAATAATTGGTATCCTGATATTGATAGTTTGCAGAGCTCAGATATATCAAAAGTCAAATTGATGTGGATTAATTACCCGCACATGCCAACAGGAACACCAGCCGAAATTAGTAAGTTAGAGGATATTGTTTCATTTACTCAAAAGAATAATATCATTTTAGTAAATGATAATCCATATAGTCAAATTCTTAATGATAATCCAGTAAGTATTTTAAATATAAATAACTCATTTAAAAACTGTTTAGAGTTGAATTCTCTCAGTAAAATGTTTAATATGGCTGGTTGGAGAGTTGGAATGGTATTAGGTTCAAAGGAACATATTGATAATATTTTAAAAATCAAATCTAATATGGATTCCGGAATGTTTTATGGAGTTCAAGTTGGTGCAATTAATGCACTAAAATCAGATAAAGATTGGTTTTTTAATCTTAACAATATTTATAAAAAAAGAAGAGAAATTATTTATAAAATATGTGATAAGCTCAATTTAGAATATCGAAATGATTCAGTTGGAATGTTTGTTTGGGCTAAAATTAAAAATGAATCATCATCTGAAAAATTAAGTGATTTCCTTTTATATAAAAAAAATATTTTTGTAGCTCCAGGATTTATTTTTGGTAGAAATGGTGAAGGTTATATAAGATTTTCACTATGTATTAATGAAGCTCAAATAAACAAAGCACTTAAAAGATTAACATGAAGATAGGAATAATAGGTCTTGGTTTAATGGGAGGATCCTTTTCAATTGAAATGAGGAGACTTTTTCCAAATTCATTAATTCTCGGAAACGATATTTCTCAAATAAATATAAAATCAGCAAAAAGATTAGAACTCATCGATGATGTTTTTGAAGTTAATAATTTGTCTGGATTTGATATTGTTTTAATTTCTGTTCCAGTTGATATCTCCCTTAAAATTGTAAATAGGGTTTTAGATCATGTTGCAGAGCATACGTTAGTTCTTGATGTTGGATCTACTAAGTTGCCAATATGTAATGAAGTTCAGAATCATCCTAATAGACAAAATTTTTTAGCAATGCATCCAATTTCTGGAACTGAAAACAGTGGTCCAGATGCTTCAGTTAAAGGTTTGTATACGGGTATTACTAATATTGTTTGTGAAAAAGAAAAAACAGGATTAAAACAATACCAGTTGGCATTATCTATTTTTCAAAAATTAGAAATGAAAATTATTTATATGAATCCTAAAGTTCATGATCAGCATATTTCATATGTATCGCACTTATCACATATTACATCATTTATATTGGCAAAAACAGTTATTGAGAAAGAAATTGATGAAAAAAATATTTTCGATCTTGCAGGCAGTGGATTTGAATCAACTGTGAGGTTAGCCAAAAGTTCACCTGAAATGTGGTCTCCAATTTTTATACAAAATAAAAATTATATCGTTGAAGCTTTATCTGAATACATAGATAATTTAGAGGTTCTAAAACAAATGATATTAAAAAATGAAAATGAAGTGATAATAAACGATTTAAATAATATAAATAGAATTAAGGAAATTTTATCAGGAATTAATAATAAAAGAAAATGAAAAACAACAAGAATTTAAGATTATGGTTAGATGATTTTAATTTATCTCATCCACTAGTAATCGCGGGGCCATGCAGTGCTGAGACTGAAGACCAAATGCTAAACATTGCTAATCAGTTGAAAGATACTGATGTTTCGGTTTTTAGAGCCGGAATATGGAAGCCTAGAACACGCCCAGGAATGTTTGAGGGTGTCGGCGCAATCGGATTAAAATGGTTAAAAAGAGTAAAAGATGAGACAGGTCTATTAACTTCAACAGAAGTTGCAAATGCAAATCATGTTAATCTAGCATTAGAAAATGATGTAGATATTTTATGGATTGGAGCAAGATCAGCTGTAAGTCCATTTATAGTACAAGAAATTGCAGACTCTTTAAGAGGAACTGACAAGATAGTTCTTCTTAAAAATCCCGTGAACCCTGACCTTTCTCTTTGGTTTGGTGGAGTTGAAAGGTTATATAGCGCTGATATAAAAAAAATAGGAGTAATTCATAGAGGTTTTTCAACTTCCTCAAAATCTAAATTTAGAAATAATCCTGAGTGGCAAATAGCTATTGAGTTTCAGAATAAATTTCCAGATATTCCACTTATTTGTGATCCTTCACATATTTGTGGTAGAAGAGATTTAATTCATGATGTTTCTCAAAAGTCATTGGATTTAAATTTTGACGGATTGATGATTGAAACTCATGTTGATCCAGATAGTGCTTGGAGTGATGCTGCTCAACAAATTACACCATCAACACTAATTCAATTAATGAAAGAATTAAAAATTAGAAGAGGTAATTTTCAAGAAGAGGATTATATAAAGAAGCTTTCAAAGTATAGAGCAAAGATTGATATGATTGATAATGATCTAGTTGAAATTTTAGGAAAAAGAATGAATCTTTCTGATAAAATTGGAAAACTTAAAAAGGATAAAAATGTTGCTGTTTTACAATCAAAAAGATGGAACGAAATTTTGGGTAAAATGATTTTAGAGGGAAAAGATAATGGCTTAAGTGAAGAGTTTGTTTTACAAATTTTTAAGGCAATACATCAAGAATCAATCAATCATCAAAATAAGATTTTGAAAAATTAATGAAAGGTCACATTTATAAATCTACAGGTAGTTGGTATACTGTTAAAATTGATGCCGGTAAATTTATTGAATGTAGACTTTCAGGTAGGTTAAGAGTTGATGGAATTAAATCAACGAATCCTGTGTGTGTTGGAGATTATGTTTTAATTGAAAAAAGAGTTGATTCGTATGTTGTTAAAAAACTTTTAGAAAGAAAAAACTTTATAATTAGAAAATCAGTAAAACTCTCAAAACAATATCACATAATTGCATCTAATATTGATATTTGTTTTTTACTAGTAACTCCCAAGAATCCAGTAACATCAACAATGTTTATTGATAGATTTTTAGCATCAACTCTCTCATATGGAATTGAAACTGTTATAGTTTTTAATAAGATTGATCAATATGATAAAGAATCAATGAATCAAAAAAATGAAATCGACAATATTTATAAAAAAGCTGGATATAAAACAATTTCAATTTCAGCTTTAAAAAAAAGTAATCTTTCAGATTTATTAAAACTTATGCAAAACAAAGTTTGTGTTTTTTCAGGTCATAGTGGAGTAGGAAAATCAACACTTTTAAATTCTCTTGATGATAATTTATCAATCAAAACACTACCAATTTCTGAGTCAAAGAAATCAGGACAGCATACTACAACTTTTTCTGAAATGTATGATCTTAAAAAAAATATAAAGGTTATTGATACGCCAGGAATAAAAGGATTTGGATTATATAACATTAACAATAATGAATTAAGCGATTATTTCTTAGAGTTTAGAAATGGTCCTAGTTGTAAATTTCATAATTGTATTCATAAAAAAGAGCCAGGATGTGTTATTAAAAAAGAAATAGAGAATGGAAATATATCTAAAAGTAGATATTCAAATTATCTATTACTTTTAGAGGAAATTAATAATGAAACAAGTTTCAGATGAAAGCTGTTATACAGAGAGTTAGTCACTCTAAATTAAAAGTTGATAAATCCTTATTTAGTGAAATTGGATTTGGTCTAATGATTCTTCTAGGTATTACTCATGATGATAATTTAGAAGATTTGGTATGGTTGGCAAAAAAAGTAGCTCATTTGAGAATTTTTGATGATGAAGATGGTGTTATGAATAAGTCCGTTATGGATGTAGATGGAGAAATACAAGTAGTTAGCCAATTTACCCTATTTGCTTTAACAAAAAAGGGAAATAGACCATCCTACATCAATGCTGCTAAAGGTGATTTTGCTGAGAAAATGTATAATAATTTTATTAAAGAACTTCAGAAATATCTAAATAAAAATATTAAAACAGGTAAATTTGGGTATAACATGAGTATAGATTTTGAAAATCTGGGACCTGTTACAATTATAATAGATTCAAAAAATAAGATTTAATATGGAGTTAAAAGAAATGCAAAATATAGTTGATCAATGGATTAAAAAGTATGGTGTCAGATATTTTAATGAATTGACAAATATGGCTCAATTAACTGAAGAGGTTGGTGAAGTTGCAAGGATAATTTCAAGAGTTTATGGAGAACAGTCTGTTAAAAAAGGTCAAGAATTAAATAATTTAGGTGAAGAACTTGCAGACGTTTTATTTGTTTTAATTTGTTTGGCAAATCAGACAGGTGTGGATTTAGAGAAAGAATTCAAAAAAAAATTAGAAAAAAAAACTGTGAGAGATGAAAAGCGCCATTTATCTAACAGTAAGCTGAAATGAACATAGTTTTTATTTGTCCTTCCAACATAAAATCCAACTCTGAAATTTCAATTACAGGATCAAAAAGTGAATCAAATAGATTACTAATAATAAATGCACTATATAGTAATACAAAACTATTGAATCTATCGAACTCTGATGATACAAAAGTTTTAACTAAAGCTTTATCAAATTTAAATGGTCAAACAGATATTCATCATGCTGGTACTGCAATGAGATTTTTAACAGCATTTTTAGCTCAAATTGAGGACAGAGAATTTGTAATTACTGGTTCAGCTAGAATGCAAGAAAGACCAATAGGAATTTTAGTTGACTCATTAAATGAATTAGGATTTGAAGTAAGATATTTAGATAAAAAGGGATTTCCACCTCTTAAAATTATAGGAAAAAAAAGTATTAAATCTGAAATTAAACTCGATTCTACCGTGAGTAGTCAATATGTATCTGCTTTGATGTTAATAGCTCCATCACTTGAAAATGGCTTAAAAATTATTTTGGAAGGTCAAATAATCTCAAAGCCATATATCAACCTTACATTAAATATTTTAAAAAAGATAGGGGTAAAGTGTAGTTTTAAAAAAAATATTATAGAAATAAAAAATCATTCTAAATCCAAAATATCTCAATACACAGTTGAATCTGATTGGAGTTCAGCATCGTACTTTTATTCAATTGTTTCATTGTTAGATAATACTACAATTATACTCTCAAGTTTTTTTGACAATTCTTTTCAGGGAGACAGCAAGGTGTCTAAGATTTATGAATCATTTGGTGTAAATACTACATATAAAGAAAATACTATACGTTTAACTAAAATGGAAAATTACTCTAAACCAGATTCTTTAGAGTTTGATTTATTAGAAAACCCAGATTTAGCTCAGACCATTTCTGTTACCGCTCTCTGTATGGGTATTCCATTAGTTTTAAATGGATTACAAACATTAAAAATAAAAGAGACTGATAGAATTATTGCTCTTAAAAATGAATTGTCAAAGTTGGGTGCTAATGTTGTTTACAATGACAATTCGATTTCTATTAATCCTCCTGATAAGCTAAATGAAAATGTGAATATTAAAACTTACGATGATCACCGAATGGCTCTTTCATTTTCAACAGTTGGATTAATAACACCTATATATATTGAGGATTATAATGTTGTATCAAAATCTTACCCTGATTATTGGTCAGATTTAAAGTCTATTGGATTTAATATTGAATTTCAATAAATAATTTAGCTTTTACTTGACATCCCCTATGTTCAGAATGTATATTTGCGATCTCAAATTTTTAATATGAAACTATCAAATTTTACTTACGATCTTCCAAAAGAATTACTTGCTGAATATCCATCCGATGAAAGAGACGAGTCTAGGCTCATGGTTTTGCATAGAGATTCAGGTAAAATTGAACATAAAACTTTCAAGGATGTAATTGATTATTTCGAAGATGGAGATAGTTTTGTGCTTAACAATACTAAGGTATTTCCTGCCAGATTAATGGGTAATAAAGAAAAAACTGGTGCTCGAATTGAGGTTTTTCTGTTAAGAGAATTAAGTAGAGAGCAAAGGCTGTGGGATGTTTTGGTAGATCCAGCTCGTAAAATTAGAATTGGTAATAAACTGTATTTTGGAGACGATGATAGTTTGGTTGCTGAAGTTATAGATAATACAACTTCAAGAGGAAGAACTCTGAGATTTTTATATGATGGGACGTATGAAGAATTTAGAGAAAAACTACTAGAATTAGGACAAACCCCATTGCCCAAATACATAAAAAGAGATGAAGAAGATTTTGATAAAGACAGATATCAAACAATCTATGCTAAAAATGTAGGAGCTGTTGCAGCTCCAACTGCTGGGCTTCATTTTTCTAGACATTTACTTAAAAGGTTGCAGATCAAGGGAATAAATCTTGCTGAACTTACATTACATGTAGGACTTGGAACATTTAATCCTGTTGAAGTTGAAGATTTATCCAAACACAAAATGGATTCTGAAGAGTTAATGATTAACGATGAAGTTGTAAAAATTGTAAATACAACCAAACAAAACAAAAGAAAAGTTTGTGCAGTTGGAACGACAGTTATGAAAGGGCTAGAATCATCTGTATCCTCAACTGGGACACTGAATCCATACGTTGGTTGGACTCATAAGTTTATTTTCCCCCCGCATGAGTTCAGTATCGCAAATGCTTTAATTACTAATCTTCATATGCCAAAATCCACTTTACTAATGATGGTTTCTGCATTTGCAGGATATGATTTTATGATGGAAGCTTACAATGAAGCTGTCAAAGAAAAATATAGATTTTATTCCTATGGAGATGCCATGTTAATTCTTTAATATGTCATCAAAAAAAATTGATATAAGATCATTAAAAAAAAATGAATTAATTAAGTTTTTAAATGATTTTAATTATGAACCTTACCGGGCTCAACAGATTTTAAGTAGAGTAAATAGTCAACAAATTGATTCTTTTGAAAAAATAACTAATATTCCAAAAGATTTAATCCAACTTTTAGACGAAAATTTTTTTTTAAGCAATACTCTTATCCATCAATTTCAAAAAAGCTCAGACTTAACTTTTAAGTTTAGCATTAAGCTTCATGACAATTTAATTATTGAAGCTGTACTTATTCCAACTGAAAAAAGAATTACAGCATGTGTTTCGAGTCAAGTAGGTTGTAGTTTAGATTGTAATTTTTGTGCTACATCAAGGTTGAAAAGAATTAGAAATTTAGAATCTTACGAAATTTATGATCAGATCATGCTATTGAATAATGAATCTCTAAAAAGTTTTTCTAAACCAATATCAAATATTGTATTTATGGGTATGGGAGAGCCATTACTTAATTATAACAATGTTATTCATTCAATAGATTTAATTACTGGAAATCAAGGATTAGGCATTTCAAAAAAGAAAATTACTTTATCAACGTCAGGAATTTTTAAAATGATAAAAAAAATGGCGGATGATAATGTAAAATTTAATCTAGCTATTTCATTGCATTCTGGCATTGAAGAAACTAGAAATAAGATTATGCCATTCTCTAAATCATTTCCACTAAAAAAACTTATTGATAGTTTAGAGTATTGGTACTTGAAAACTAAAATTAAAATAACATTTGAATACCTAGTTTGGAAAGATATAAATGATGATTTTGAACATATTAATGCTTTAGTTAAAATTTGTAAAAGAATACCTTCAAAAGTAAATCTTATTGAATATAACAGTATCAACGATGAAAGATTTATTTCAGCTGATCAAACCTGGATAGATAATTATGTGAATTCGTTACGTGAAAATAATATTCAAGTTTCAGTTAGAAGATCACGAGGAAAAGACATTGATGCTGCCTGTGGTCAATTAGCAAATAAACACTAAATTGAGTATAGTGAATAGAGTTTTTAAACTTAGAGAGCCAATAATAAAAGAGATGGAAATATTTGAAGAAAAATTTTCATCATTAATGCTAACTAGGGTTCCTCTGCTTAATCGAATAACTCATTATATAATTAAAAGAAAAGGTAAGCAAATGCGTCCAATGCTTATTTTTCTGTGTTCAAAACTGATATCTGAAAATGAAGTAAATGAAAAAGTTTACAGAGGAGCATCTGTTATTGAGTTAATTCATACTGCTACTTTAATTCATGATGATGTAATTGATGATAGTAAAAGAAGAAGAGGTTTTTTTTCAATTAATGCAATATGGAAAAATAAAATTGCCGTTTTAGTAGGCGATTTCCTTCTTTCTAAAGGTATGTTGCTGTGTATTGATAATAAAGATTTTGACCATCTTGAAATTATCTCTGAATCTGTAAAAAATATGAGTGAGGGAGAATTATTACAAATTGAGAAAGCAAAGAAACTCGATATAGATGAAAAAATTTATATCGATATTATTTCAAAAAAAACAGCATCATTGATAAGTTCATGTTGTAAAATTGCAGGAGCTGGAACAGGTAAATCTAAAAAAGAAATTGATTTACTAGGAGAATTAGGTTTGAATATTGGAATAGCTTTTCAAATAAAAGATGATTTATTTGATTATGGCAAACAAAAGATTGGAAAACCAAGAGGTATTGATATTAAAGAAAAAAAAATGACACTTCCTTTAATAAAATCTCTAGAAAATGCCTCAGCAAAAGATAAAAAATGGATAATTAATTCTATTAAAAAATTTAGTAATGACAAGAAAGTTGTTCGACAAATAATTGATTATGTTAAAAATAACGGAGGACTTGATTATGCAATATCAATGATGAACGAATACCACACTAGGTCATTAAAAATTTTAGATAAATTCCCTGATAATCAATTCAAAGTTGCATTAAAAAACATGATTGATTATGTTATTGAAAGAGATTATTAAATTTACGATGTGATATCAAAAGAAACTATAGATCGAGTCTTTGAAACAGCACTTATCGAGGAAGTTATTTCTGATTTTATTCAATTAAAAAAATCTGGATCTAACTTCAAAGGTTTAAGTCCATTTACTGATGAAAAAACACCAAGCTTTATGGTTTCTCCTGCTAAACAAATATGGAAAGATTTTAGTAGCGGTAAAGGAGGAAATGTTGTTGCTTTTTTAATGGAACATGATCAGTTATCCTATCCTGAGGCTATTAGATATCTAGCAAAAAAATATAATATAGATATTATAGAGACACAGCTTACTGATAATCAAAAGGAAAAAATTAATGAAAAAGAAAAGCTTTTTATAGTAGCAAATAAGGCAAAAGATTTTTTTAAAACTCAATTAAATTCAACTGATTTTGGAAAAAATGTTGCAAAAAATTATTTAACAGAAAGAGGATTTGGGGATCAAATTATTGATGAATTTGAAATTGGATGTTTAACCGAACACAGTTATACTTTAAAGTCTTTTCTAGTTGAAAATGGATATGAAATTGAAGATTTAATTAAAATTGGTCTAGTATCAAGTAAGACAAAAGATGATATTTATAAGTCTAGGATAATTTTCCCAATAAAGACTATCTCTGGAAGAACAGCAGGATTTGGTGCTAGAACACTTAAATCAAACACTAAATCTGCAAAATATATAAACAGTCCAGAGTCTGAAATTTACAACAAGAGTAAAATTTTATTTGGTCTTTCTAAATCAAAAAATGAAATAGTTAAAAAAGACAACTGTTTTGTTGTTGAAGGGTATACTGACGTTATGAGGTTTCATCAAAAAGGAGTTAAAAATGTTGTTTCATCCTCAGGTACAGCACTCTCTAAGGATCAAATTAATATTATAAGGAGATTATCAAAAAACATAACTGTAATTTATGACTCAGACAAAGCTGGAATAAATGCAACTGAGAGAAGTGTTGATATTATTTTAGAGCAAGGAATGAATATAAATATAGTTCTTCTCCCAGAAAATGAAGATCCTGATAGCTTTGCTAAAAATAAAAATGAATCTGAAATCTTAAATTTCTTAAATAAAAACTCAGTTGACTTTATTGAATTCAAGGCAAATATTCTTAATAAAACTTTAAAAAATACTCCATCTGAAAAGGCTAAAGTTATTAATGATTTAATAATAAGTATTTCAAAAATTCCTGATAGAATTAAGCAGGAAATTTATATTAGACATTGTTCTGAAATAATGAATATTTCTGAACAAACATTGTTTAATGTATTGTCACAAATATCTGGAATAAAGATTCAAAGCAAGAAATCTCAGACCCCTATTTTAAATCTTTCGCCTCAACAAAACAACGTTGATCAAGTTTACGAATTAGAAAAGAAAATTATTGAAATTTTAATTTTATATGGAGATAAAAAAGTTGTATTTGATGAAATTAAAATATCTAAAAGTGAAGAAGGTGATGTGGTATATAAAAATGTAAAAATTGAGTCTCAAGTATTTGAAAAAGTATTTCTGGATTTACAATCTGATGAGATTGAATTTGCTAACCCTGAATTTAAAGAATTGTATAGGTTAATTATTAAAAATTTTCAGTCAAGTAATTTTGACATCAGTTCAATATTGAATTCTATTGATGGTGAGTTGTCTAACTTGGTTACTACTATTATGATGAAAGATGATATTTATCAATTACATAAATGGAAATCAAAGAATGTTTATGTAAAGGATAAAAATAAGTCAATTTCTCAGCTTGTAACTGAGACAATTCTAACACTTAGAACATTATTAATAAATAGAAAAGTTAATGAGTTGTCAAAATCCAATGGTGACTCTGAAAATTTAGATCAAAATTTATTAGAAGAAATAGTTAATTATTATCAACTTAAAAATTTTCTAAGTAAAAAATTAAATAGAGTTATTTAGTAATTCTTTAGGAATTTTGCATATAGGAATTGGAATCATCTTATGTTCATTCTTATTGTAGAAGTTTTCTAAAATCTTATAAACTTCAAGACTTCTTCCTTCTAATGTCTCAGGACTGATTTTTTTATTTTTTAATTCCATTGCTTTTTCAAGTTCATCATAAGTGGCGCCAATTTGATCTTCATCACTTCTTGTATCATCCCAAAGACCATCGGTTGGTTTAGCTATTATGATTTCATCAATTATATTAAGTTCTTTGGCTACGGCTCTTACTTGAGACTTCATTAGGTCCGCAATAGGAGATAAATCAACTCCACCATCACCGTATTTTGTATAAAATCCAACACCAAAATCTTCAACTTTGTTTCCCGTCCCAACAACTAAATAATTATTTAGGGTAGCGTAGTAATATAAAGTTGTCATTCTTAATCTTGATCTTGAATTTGCAAGAGACAATAAATTATCATTTTTATGATTTTTTGCAACTGATTTAGAAAAAGATTCAAAGGTTTTTGTTAGATCAATATATTCTTCTTCAAAATTTTCAAACTTATTTAGCCATTTAATATGTTTGCCTGATCTCAAAAGTTCATTTTTTGACTGATAAATTGGCATCTGAATACAAAGAGTAGGTAGGCCAGTCATGCATGCTAGAGTTGAGGTAACAGCAGAATCAATACCTCCAGAAATCCCTACTACAAATCCATTTGTTTTTGACTTTATTGAATAAGATTTCAACCAATTTACAATGTGATTAATTACCTTTGATGTGTTCATGATAAACTTCTACTTAACAAAATTATATCAATTATTTTACCAAATTATCTTCCCATTCAAATATTTTTTAAAATTTATAACTATTATTTTTTTGTTTTTTGTCAGTTGTGATAATTACAATAAAAACAATTTTAAGCTTGCAGCAATTGAAAGATTTGAAAAATCTTTTTTTGAATATGAATTAGATTCAATTGATAATCTTATTTCTGATTATCCTTTTTTATTTCCTGCTCAATTTTCCATTCAGGATTGGATTAATATAAGAGAGGATGAATTAAGAGTTGAAATTTTTTCAGAGACTATTGAAATTTATCAAGATCAGTATTTGATACAAAATCTTTCAAAATTATACCACAATTTGAATAAGTACTTTTCAAATTTTAACTACCCAAGATCTATTACCCTAAACAATGGTATCGATTATGATTATAGAATTATATACAGTAATGATATGTTGCTGATTTCTTTAGATTGTTATCTAGGTGAAAGTAGCTTCTATTCAGAAATCCCATCATATCAAAAATCAAAAATGAATAAAAATTATTTGTTCAGAGATATTGCTGAAAAAATAGCATTAAGTTTCGTAAAATATCCTAAGGAAAGACAGTTTATTAACAGAGCGATCTATTATGGAAAAATCATGTATTTCATTGAAAATGCTTTAGATTTTGAGGTTTTAAAAGTTTTTAAATATGATGATAGTCAAATTAATTGGTTAAATAAAAATGAAAAACTTATTTGGATCAAATTAATAGAGAATGAGATATTATTTTCAACTACTAATGTATATTACGAAAACTTAATTTTAGAAAATCCTTATTCCAAATTTGGTACTCAACTGGACTATCAAATACCTCCAATGGTTGGAAAATGGATAGGATATAAAATTGTTGAATCTTATATAAAAACAAATAATAAAAACATAGTTGATATTTTAGAAATGGATGAGTATGAACTATATTTAAATTCTAATTTTAACCCTTAAGTATGATTTCAAAAAAATCTGATATTGTAATAACTATAGAGCTAGATAAAAACAAAATTCCTGAGAAAATGAGTTGGTCAGCAAAAGATGGTGGTGTAGAAAATCAAGAAACAAAAGCATTATTATTTTCGTCCTGGGATTCAGTTAATAAAGAAACAATGAAAATAGATTTATGGACTAAAGATATGCCAGTAAATGAAATGAATGTCTTTATTCATCAGACTTTGGTAAGTTTATCTCGATCATTTTACAAAGCAACAAATAATGATAAAATGACCGATGCTTTTAATCAGTTTTGTGATTATTTTTCTGAAAACTTAAATTTAAAAAAGAGTTAATCAATCAGACTTAATAAATAGTTTCGTAAATCATCAAGCCCAGTTTTTTTACTTGATGATGTAAGGAAGTATTTTTGATTACAGGTTTTCTCAATCAAAAATTTTTTATAATTCATAAATTTTTTTTTGACAACTTCCTCTTTCAATTTATCAACTTTAGTAAATATTATATCAAATTGAATATTATATTCAATTAAAAAATTTATATAATCAATATCTGATTTTACTGGCTCATGTCTAATATCTATTAGTAAAAAAAGTTTTGTAAGATTTTTTCGATTGGTAATATAATCAATAGAAATTCTTTTAATTTTTTCAGATTCAGATTTTGAAAGTTTTGAGTATCCAAACCCAGGTAGATCAACTAAATAAAAAACATCATCAATTAAAAAATGATTTATCAATTGGGTTTTTCCAGGAGTTTTAGATGTTTTTGCCAAACCTTTTCTTTCGATAAGCGAGTTGATTAAGCTTGATTTTCCAACGTTAGATCTTCCTATAAATGCAAACTCATGTCTTTTATCGTTAGGACATTCTGAAGATTTAGAACTACTTTTTATGAACTTTACTTTTTTTAAAAACACCTTAGATATTTTTATTTTTAAGCCAATCGATAAGTATTTTATTAAATTTTTCTGGGTGTTCCATCATTGGTGCATGTCCACATTTGTCGATCCAAAATAGTTCAGAATTTGGCATTAAGTTATTAAATTCTACTCCAACATCAGGAGGGGTTACTGTGTCATTTTTCCCCCAAATGATGGCAGTTTCATTTATGATTTTTGGAAGATCACCTGACATATTATGTCTAATTGCACTCTTTGCCATTGCTAAAATCTTTATGAGTTTTTTTCTGTTATTTACTGTTTCAAAGATTTCGTCAATAATTTCTTTAGTTGCTATTTCTGGACTGTAAAAAACTTCTTGAGTTTTTTTCTTAATGAAATTGTAATCCTCCCGCTTGGGATATGAATCTCCCATCGAATTTTCATATAATCCTGAACTTCCAGTTAAGACTAGTCCTTTAACTAGCTTCGGATATAATTTAGAAAATATTAATCCAACATGACCGCCCAATGAGTTTCCAATTAAAACTATATTTTTTAATTTTTTGTGATCTATGAATTTTTTCACATACTTAGCAAAGTGTTTAACATTTGTGTTTAATAAACTAGAATTATAAACAGGAAGTTCTGGTGCTATAACATTATATCCGTTTTTAGGAAAAAAATCAAATAATCCTTTAAAATTACTAAGTCCTCCCATTAATCCATGAAGAATGACAAGGGGTTGCCCATCTCCAACTGATTTATAATTAAATCCATTTTCAGATCTATAACTTTCCAAAGATTAGTTATTTAAAAAGCAAATATATACAATTAACATCTATGCTGTGCAAATATTTTTTGATATTATTTAATATTTAAAATATTGATAATCAACAATTTAAATATAAAGACATTTATTCAATTAAATTTATTAACAATGTGGTAAAATGTGGTAAAATGTGGTATATTTGATAGTAACGCTAATCATATATGAGCACTTTAATAGGTACATATGAATGTAAGATGGATATCAAAGGAAGACTAATGTTCCCCTCTACATTTAAAAAACAATTAGAGGATAAGTTAGACAAAGGCTTCATTCTTAAGAGATCTGTATTTCAGAGATGTCTGGAGTTATTTCCATTAGATGAGTGGGAAAAAACTATGAATGGAGTTAATCAGCTTAACAGATTTGTAAAAAAGAACAATGATTTTATCAGAAGATATACTGCTGGATTAAAATCAATTGAGTTAGACAATGCTGGAAGAATTTTAGTGCCAAAAGACTTGATAAAATTTGCTGACTTAAAAAAGAATTTGGTAATGACTAGTGCTGTGAATATTATTGAGATTTGGGATAAGGAATTGTATGAGAAATCAATTAATGATTCAGAAATTGATTTTGCACAATTAACAGAAGATGTGATGGGTAATACAAGCGATAATGTATCATAATCCTGTATTACTAAATGAATCTGTTGAAAGTTTGGAAATAAAAAATGGTGGTATTTATGTCGATTTGACCTTTGGAGGAGGAGGCCATTCTAAAGAAATACTAAAAAAAATTGATAAATCAGGAAAATTGATAGCTTTTGATCAGGATATAGATGCTCATAAAAATGCAATAAAAGACCCAAGATTTCATTTGTTGCACCAAAACTTTATTTATTTAAAGCAAAATCTTGAATATTTAGGAATTAATAAAGTTGATGGAGTGTTAGCTGATTTAGGTGTTAGTTCTTTTCAGTTTGACACAAATGAAAGAGGTTTTACATACGCTAGTGATTCAAGACTAGATATGAGAATGGATATTAGTTCAGAACTTGATGCAGTAAGTTTACTGAATGATTATGATGAATCTGAATTGTCAAGAATATTTTTTGATTTTTCAGACTTAAGAAATTCCAGAAAAATTGCTCAACTTATTTGTGTAAATAGAAAAAATAAGAAAATACAAATGTCAGATGAGTTAAATAAAATCTTAAAACCATTATACAATGACTCATATAAAAACAAATTTTTAGCACGTGTTTACCAAGCTATTAGAATTGAGGTCAATAATGAAATTAATGCATTAAAAAAAATGCTTAATCAAGTTGTTGAGGTTCTCTCAAAAAACGGAATAGTTTCTATAATAACATATCATTCCATTGAAGATCGCTTAGTAAAAAGGTTTTTTAAAAACTCTTGCTTTGATAATGAACCAAAAAAAGATCATTATGGAAATAAAATTTTATCATTGAAACCAAAGTACAATTTTATAACTCCTTCAAAATCTGAACTGAAGTTAAATAATAGATCTAGGAGTGCTAAGCTTAGATCTGCTTTCAAAATATGAGAAAAAAAATATTAAACATATTGTTTGGAAAATTCTTAATTGATCAAATAAATTCAAACAACTTAAAACTAATTCTATTTGTTTTTTTAATGGCTTTCACATTGATTTTTTTATCTCACAGTGTTGATTCAAAAATTTATAGAATAAATATTCTCAGTAATGATGTAGCAGCAGTAGAATCAAATTTTATTGATCAAAGAAAAATTTTAATGAATATTAGAATGGAATCTAACATAAGAAAAAAACTTATCGATAAAAATATTGAACCTTCATTAAAATCACCTCTAAAAATTCTAGTTTCTAATGAAAAGTAATCATTTTGCTATAAAACTTATTTTAATTGCATTTGCATTTTTACTTGTTGGAGGATTAGTTGGATACAAACTAGTTGAAATTCAATTCATTGAAGGAGATAAATACAGAAAAATAGCAAGTGATAAAACTATTAGAAATTATAAAATTAAGCCTATTCGAGGTAATATTTATTCCACTGATGGAAGTTTGTTAGCAACCTCAGTAACTAAGTATGATATTTATTTTGACACAAAAGTAGTTGATGATAAAATATTTAATAATGGACTTGAAAAGTTATCTCATCAGCTTACTCTAATTTCAAAAAAGAGTCAAGATGAGCTTTATAATTATATTCTAAATGCTAGGAAAAATGGCAATAGATATCTGTCTATTTTCAAAGGTATATCTAGAAATGAAGTAGAAAAAATAAAAAAATTCTCAATTTTTAAAAATGGACTGATAAAAGGGGGGTTGATTGTAAATAAAAGAGTTTCTAGAGAATATCCTTTAGGGAAAATTGCGGAAAGAACAATTGGTTATGAAAGATTAAATAGTCAAGGTTTTTTTAGTGGTGTTGGTCTCGAACATGGTTTTGGTACTTTGCTTAGAGGAAAAGATGGTTTTGAGATTCAAAGAAAAATCTATAACGGTCAGTGGAAAGCACTTGACAATGAAAACAAAAAGGAACCTATCAATGGATATGATATTGTTACAACAATAGATTCTGAAATTCAAGACATAGTACATGATTATTTGTTAGAACAAACTGAAAAGTTTCAAGCAGATCATTCATCAGCTATTGTTATGGAAGTTGAAACTGGAAATATAAAAGCAATCTCAAATTTTGGAATTACAGATGATGGTAAATATTATGAAAAATTAAACTATGCTGTTGGAGAATCTATTGAGCCAGGATCTACTTTTAAACTTGCAGCAATAGCAGCTGCATTAGAAGATCAGGTAATTGATACTACAACCTTAGTTGATACTGAAAAAGGAGAGCTTAATTACTATGGATATAAGGTTAGAGATTCAAGAAAAGGAGGATATGGAAAAATAGATGTGATGGATGTGATTAGATTGTCCTCAAACACTGGTATAGTCAAAATCATAGATTCAGTTTATAAAAATGATTCAAAGAGTTTTTCTGACAGACTCTACAATTTTGGAATTTATGAAAAAGTTCAAGAATCAATTAAAGGAGAACCTAACCCAAAAATTCCACATCCTAGTGATAAAAATTGGAATGGATTATCTCTTCCCTGGATGTCATATGGATACGGTTTGAGTATGACTCCATTACAAATATTAACATTTTATAATTCTATAGCTAATGATGGAGAAATGGTTGGACCAAAATTTATATACAGTTTTAAAAAGCCAGGTTCTACAAATGAAGTTGTTTATGAAAAGAGAATTTTGAAAAAATCTATTTTTTCAAAAAAAACTAATAATATTTTAAAACAAATGTTATATGATGTTGTAAATCATGAAAATGGAACTGCAAAAAATATAAAATCTGATTACTTGAAACTTTCTGGAAAAACAGGGACTACTCAAGTAGATTATGCATCTGATGATATAAATTATATTTCAAGTTTTGTTGGTTATTTTCCAGCTAACAATCCCAAGTATTCATGTATTGTTGTTATAAATAAACCGAATAAAACATTGGGATATTATGGATCTTCTGTGGCAGCTCCAGTTTTTAAAAAAATTGCAGAAAAGATTCAATCAAAATCACCTCTAATTAAATTACATTCAAAAAATGAACTTTTTGATAAGCTAAAGCTTACTTCAAATTCAGATGATAAAAAAATAAAAATTGATAATAATAAAATTGATTCATGAAGAAGTTAGATTATTTATTATTAAATATTAATACAATAAAAATTTTAGGTGATAAAATCATAGATATAGAATCAATAACAAATAATTCTGAAAAAGTATCAGAAAAATCGATGTTTATTGCTATTAAAGGTAATAATTCAGATGGTCATAATTATATAGATCAAGCAATTTTAAATGGCGCTAAATGTATTGTGTGTCAAATTCTTCCAGAAAAAATAGTCAATAGCATAACTTACATAATTGTAAAGAATGTAAGAAGTGAGTATTCAAAAATATGTTCAAATTTTTTTGACAATCCTAGTGAAAAATTAAATCTAATTGGAATTACAGGAACAAATGGAAAAACAACAACGGCAACATTCCTTTATGAAATTCTAAAACTTCAGAATATAAAATCAGGACTAATATCTACAAATTGTATTAAGATTCAGGATAAAAAATTTGACACAAATTTGACAACACCAGATTCTTATGAAATCAATTTTTATTTAAATGAAATGGTTAGCCATGGAGTTGAATATTGTTTTATGGAAGTTTCCTCTCATTCGATCGTTCAAGATAGAATCAAGGGTCTAAATTTTAAAATAGGTGTTTTTACTAACATTTCTCATGATCATCTTAATTATCATAAAACTTTTAAAAATTATATAGAGGCAAAAAAAATATTCTTTGATAACCTAAGTTCTAAATCTATTTCATTATACAACAGTGATGATAAAAATGGTAGAATTATGATTCAAAATACATCTTCCAAAATAAAATCTTTTTCTATCCATAAAAATTCAGATTATAAAATAAAAATTGTAGAAAATAATCTTGAGGGATTAGTTGTTGAAATTCAAAAAAATGTAATTCATTCTCGGATTTCTGGAAATCACAATGCATATAATTTACTAGCTGCTTACGCTGTTTGTGATTTGTTAGGATTAGAAAAACAAAAAATTACACAATCATTGAGTATTCTCAAATCAGTAGAAGGCAGATTTGAAGTTATTTCTGAAAATAATAAAATAGGAATAGTTGATTTTGCACATACGCCTGATGCAATAAAAAAAGTACTACTGTCATTAAGAGAATATGTTTCTGAAAAAAATAAGCTTATAACTATAGTTGGGTGTGGTGGTGGTAGAGATAAATTAAAAAGATTTAAGATGGGTAGCATCTCATCATCATTAAGTGATATTTCAATTTACACATCGGATAATCCTAGAGATGAAGATCCTAATCAAATAATTAAAGATATGCTTGAAGGAGTAGAAATAGAAAATAGAGATAAAGTATTAGTAATTCAGAATAGAGAAAAGGCAATTGAAAAAGGCGTTAAGTTATCAAATGAAAAAGATGTAGTTGTTGTGTTAGGAAAAGGTCATGAAAAATATCAATTAATTGGAAATAAAAAAATTGAATTCAGTGACAAAGAAAAGCTGAGTTATTATTTAAAAAGAGCTGTTTAATGTTATATTATTTATTCGAATATATTGAATCAAATTTTCAAATTGCGGGAGCTAGTTTGTTCCAGTATTTATCTTTTAGATCTGCAATTACTTTTATCACTGCGCTTTTAATTTCAACAATTTTTGGAAAAAAAATAATCAATTTTCTAGCAAAGAAACAAATTGGTGAAAATATCAGAAAATTAGATTTACCTGATGAAGAATTAAAGAAAGGTACACCTACGATGGGAGGTCTTATTATCATTATTTCAACTATAATTCCGATTTTACTTTTTTCAGATTTTAATAATTCATATGTTATAATTCTTTTAGTTTCTACATTTTGGCTAGGGCTAATTGGTTTTATTGATGATTATATTAAGGTTTTCAAAAAAAACAAAGCAGGTTTAAAAGGTGCATTTAAAATTGCAGGACAAGTAATATTAGGTTTATATATTGGATTTAATGTTTACTTTAATCCAGACATAAAAATCAAACTTAGTTCTGACTCTTTAGTTCAATCAGAGCAAATTGATAATTTAAGAAGCTCAGGAAATCTAAAAACTACAATTCCATTTTTTAAGAATAACGAACTAGATTATGAGCAAATCTTTAATATCAAACCTGACAATTATAATTGGGTTTTTTATGTTCTTATAATAACATTTATTATTGTATCAGTATCAAATGGAGCAAATTTGACTGACGGTCTTGACGGTCTAGCAGCAGGAAGTTCTGCAATAATCATTTTTACACTTGCAATTTTTTCATGGATCTCAGGAAATATAATTTTTTCAGAATACCTCAATATACTGTATATACCTGGCATAGGTGAAATAGTTGTATTTATTGCGGCGCTTTTAGGTGGAATAATTGGGTTTCTGTGGTATAATACTTATCCAGCTCAAATATTTATGGGTGACACAGGTAGTTTAACACTGGGTGGAATTATAGCAGTTATCGCAATTTTAGTAAGAAAAGAACTTCTCTTACCTATTCTTTGTGGGGTTTTTTTAGTAGAAAGCTTATCTGTAATCATACAAGTTACTTATTTCAAATACACAAAAAGAAAATTTGGAAATGGTGTTAGAGTTTTTTTAATGACACCAATTCATCATCATTTTCAAAAACTTGGATACAATGAAAGTAAAATCGTGTCCAGGTTTTGGATTATCTGTATTATGCTGGCAATTATTTCATTAATAACCCTTAAAATAAGATGATTAATCAAAAAGAAATAGGAATTATAGGTTCTGGTATAAGTGGGTCGGGTGCTGCAAAATTGGCTTTAAGAAATAAATTAAATTTTTTTATGTCAGATTATTCTGAAATAGGTAATGATATTAAAGAACTTTTAAATAAAAATAATATTGAGTTTGAAGAAAATGGTCATGATTGGGAAAGATTAAGTGGTTGTGATGAAATAATACTTAGTCCAGGAATTTCTTCAAAAAAAATATTGTTAAAAATCCCGAATTATGATTCTAAAAATATTATATCTGAGATTGAATTTGCAAGCAGATATACTGATGCAAAAATAATTGCAATAACAGGCACAAATGGCAAAACTACCACCAGTTATTTAATATATCATATTTTAAAGTCTTCAGGTTTAAATGTAGGACTTGCAGGTAATTTAGGTATTAGTTTTTCTGAGACAATATGTCAAAGAAAATATGAGTATTATGTTCTTGAAGTAAGTAGTTTTCAACTAGAAAATATCAAAAAATTTAAGCCATTTATTTCAATTATACTTAATGTCTCTAATGATCATTTAGATAGATATAATTACTCAATCAAAGAGTATACTAGGGCTAAATTTAATATAAGTTCAAATCAGGACTCTAACGATTATTTAATAATTAATACTATGTGTAAACATTCGTCACAATTTCTTTCACAAAATAAAATTAGTTCACAATTAATTCATGTTGGATCAGAAAAAAATGATGGAAAAAATAAAATTTTTAAAGAAAAAAATATAATCAAATCAACCATAAATAATAAAAATGTTATGTTTAATTTAAACGAATTCTCATTGCGTGGAGATCATAATGTTCAAAATTCAATGGCAGCAATATGTGTGTCACAAATTTTAAATATTTCAAATGACTCGATTAAAGAAAGTTTAAAAACTTTTCAAAATGTTCCTCATAGGTTAGAACATTTTTTAACGATTCAAAAAGTCAAATATGTAAATGATTCTAAAGGAACTAATGTCAATGCTGCCTATTATGCTTTAGAATCAATCAAGGGATCGGTTATATGGATAGCAGGAGGTGTAGACAAAGGAAATGACTATAAAGATTTGATTCCATTAGTAAATCAAAAAGTTAAAGCAATTATTTGTTTAGGTATTGACAATTCTAAATTAATTGAATTCTTTTCACCTTATTGTGAAACAATAATGAGCACTGATAATATAAAGGATGCTGTAAGAAATTCTTATAGGCTTTCAGAAAAAAATGATACAGTACTACTATCACCTGCTTGTGCAAGTTTTGATTTATTTGAAAATTTTGAAGATAGAGGAAATAAATTTAAAGAAGAAGTAAGAAAATTATGAATATAATTTCAAATTTGAAAGGTGATAAAGTAGTATGGTATGTTGTATTGGCATTATCAATTTTTTCTTTTTTACCAGTATTTAGTGCTAGCTCAAATTTTGGATCTACTCTAATTTTTTCAAATTTGTTTAAACATGTAGCAATAATAATTATAGGGATATTAATTATGTATGCTACTCATCTTGTAGATTATAAATATTTTAAAGGTCTTTCTAAAATAATATTGCCATTTGTAATATTATTATTGGCTTTTACAGCATTTCAAGGAAATGAGATTGAAGGTGCTAATGCAAATAGATGGTTAAATATTCCTTTTGTAGGAGTTTCATTTCAACCATCATCTTTAGCATCAATTTTTCTTTTAATTTATGTATCAACTTACCTATCAAAAAATCTAGAAACTAAGATAGATTTTAAATCTTCTTTTATTCCTCTGTGGATTCCAATTGTTGTAGTTCTAATGTTGATTTTACCCTCAAACTTTTCAACTGCTTTCATGATATTTTTAATGGTTCTTACAATTATTTTTGTAGGACAGTATCCACTAAAATATATATTTTCAATTATATTTTTAATAATCACATGCGCATCAATATTTGTAACTCTTGCTCAAAAATATCCAGATATTTTTCCTAATAGAGTTGATACTTGGGTAAATAGATTTGAGAATTATGGTAATCTTGACGATGATGCTTCAAATTATCAAATAAGTAGAGCAAAAGCAGCAATTGCGAATGGATCTTTATTTGGTGTTGGGGCAGGAAAAAGTTCAATGAAATATATACTTCCACAAAGTACCTCTGACTTCATTTTTTCCATAATTGCTGAGGAATATGGATTTATTGTTGCCGGTTTAATTTTGTTTTTGTACTTGATTTTACTATTCAGAATTATAATTATATCGTATAAATCTAATTCAGGTTTTGGAAAATTAGTAGCACTTTCAGTTGGGTTGCCTATAATTTTACAAGCTTTAATTAACATGGGTGTCGCAGTTCAATTATTTCCAGTAACTGGACAACCTCTTCCGCTAATAAGTATGGGAGGAACCTCAATTTGGACAACTTTTTTAGCGTTGGGTATTTTATTAAGTGTAAGCAATAAAGACTTGAATAATGAAACCAAAGCATATGAGTAGGAGAGTATTAATATCAGGAGGTGGTACTGGAGGTCATATTTATCCAGCAATAAGCATTGCTAATGAATTTAAAAAAAGAAATGAGGAATATGAAATTTTATTTGTTGGTGCAAAAGGAAGAATGGAGATGAAAAAAGTTCCGAAAAACGGATATAAAATAAAAGGTATTTGGATAACAGGAATTAACAGGAAAAATATTTTTTCAAATATTTTATTTCCATTAAAGTTAATTATTAGTTTAATACAATCATTTTTCATAGTAATTAAGTTTAATCCAGACATTACAATTGGAACAGGTGGTTTTGCCAGTGGACCAGCTTTAATTATATCTCATTTTTTTAATAAACCAATTTTATTGCAAGAACAAAATTCTTTTCCAGGAATTACAAACAAAATATTAGCCAAATACGCAAAAAAAATTTTTGTTGCATATGAAAATATGGACAAGTTTTTTCCTGAGAATAAAATTTTAAATTTTGGTAATCCAATTAGAAATAGACTTTTTAATATTAAGCCAAAAGATATAGAGGTATTTAAAAAAAATAATGAAATCAAGAATAATAAAACCATATTATTTTTAGGAGGAAGTTTAGGTGCAAAAGTTATGAATGATTATGTTTTTAATAATGAGAATTATTTTAATGAGAATAATTATCAAGTTATTTTACAATGTGGGGAACGATACCAAGAAAATTATCTTAACAAAAGCACAAGTTTAATAAAGGTTATTCCATTTATAGATGATATGCATTTAGCTTATTCTTGTTCAGATTTAATCGTTTCAAGATCTGGAGCTATTATTATTTCAGAACTTTCAAATTTAGGGAAGCCAGTAATTTTTATTCCATCGCCTAACGTAGCTGAAGATCACCAAACAAAAAATGCAAAGTACTTATATGAAATTGAAGCTGCAGAATTAGTACATGAGGACGAGATAGACTATAAGCTTAACAGTATCATAAAAAAAATATTTGCGGATGAAAAACTCAAGGAAAAATTATCGAAAAATTTAAAAAAAATATCAAATAATAATTCAACTGAATTAATAGTTGATCAAATAGAAAATTATATAGTTTGAAAAAATTAGGCTTTAAAAATTATTTTTTTATTGGAATTGGAGGAATTGGCATGTCTTCCCTTGCTAGGTATTTAAAATTTAAAGAAAAAAATGTTTCTGGATATGACTTAAATCAATCAAAAATAACAAATCAATTAAAAGATTTAGAAATTGAAATAATATTTAAAGAACAAATTGATTTAATTGAAAAAATTTATTTGAATGTTGAGGATACTCTAATTATTTATACACCTGCTATCCAATCACACAATATTTTATATAAGTATTTTATTGAAAATAATTTTAAGATAATTAAGAGATCAGATTTATTACAATTAATAACTTATGATAAGTTTACAATTGCAGTTTCCGGAACTCATGGAAAAACAACTGTTACTAGTCTTTTAACAAATATTTTTTCTCATTCTGATATTGAATTTACTTCTTTTTCAGGTGGCATAATGAAAAACTTTAATTCAAACTTATATGTCCAAGGTGATAAAATTTTTATTGTTGAAGCAGATGAATATGATAAATCATTTTTAAAACTCAATCCTGATATATTATGTATAAATAATATTGACGAGGATCATTTAGATGTTTATGATGATTATAATGATTTAAAATATTCTTTTGAAAAGTTTATAAAACAAATTAAGAGTGGTGGTAGTTTGATTTTTAATGAGAATTTAAACTTTATCGGTAAGAGCTTTGGTATTAATAAAGAATCAAATTATAAACTTCACAATATTGTTTTTAAAAATTTACAGTCAATTTTCGATGTTGAATATAAAAATATATTTCTAAAAAATATTGAGCTTAATATGGTTGGATTTCATAATTGTTTAAATGCTCTAGCTGCTATAGCTATCTCATTAGAGTTTAATATTCCTAAAGAAATAATAAAAAAAGGATTAAAAGAGTTTAAGGGCATTGAAAGAAGATTTTCGGTAGAATTGATCGATCCAGTAATTTATATTGATGATTATGCTCACCATCCAAGTGAAATAATTAGTGTATATAAAACACTTTCTGATTTATTTCCAAAAAAGAAAAAATTTGCAATTTTTCAACCTCATCTTTACTCGAGAACGAGAGATTTTATGGATGATTTTGCAAATAGCCTAAGTAATTTCGACAAGGTTGCATTATTAGAGATATATCCAGCTAGAGAGAAATCTATACCTGGGATTAGTTCAGAAAAATTACTTGAAAAAATTAAAGTTTTTGATAAGTCATTAACTGATGAAAAAGGCATAATTAATATTATTAATCAAAATGATAATGAGGTTATTGTTACAATGGGTGCTGGAGATATAGGAAACCTAGTTAATAAGATAAAAAAGGAAATAGCAGTTGAAATTTAAAATATTAAATATTGTTTTTGTTTTAATAAACATCATAATTGTGGGTGGTATAATATTTTTTAATTTGAAAAATACTTCTGAAAAATTGATTTTTAATGAAAAAAATATTCAATTTTCATCAAATAACTTTATAAATAACGATTCTATTAAGATCAATTTATTGGATAATTATAAAAGCTTAGATTCACTTAATGCTGACATAGAAACAGTATATGAAATTGAACAAATAATAAGTCGAATCCCTTTTATTAAAAAGGCAAATGTTTACTTGACTGTTAATTCAGATCTAATTATTCAAGTTCAAGAAAAAAAACCAGTTTTGAATTTATATAATTCTGATTATTTATTGTCAGAAAATGGACAATTAATACCTAAAATTGATTCTTTAAATATTGACCTAATAAGTTTTTTTGGAGAAATAGATCCTACTATTTATATAAACCTCTCAAATCTTTCAAAAATGATCATAAAAGATGATTTTTTAAAAGATCATATAAAATATATATACTCTGATAGTTTAAGCTTTTATTTAAGCGTCAACAGGTTTAATTATAATATTGAACTAGGAAGTTTAGAAAATATTTCTGAAAAATTAAATAATTATAAGGTTTTTATAGCATCGATAATGGATGATGAAATTCTTAATAAATATTCACATCTGAACCTAAAATTTAACAAACAAGTAATTGCTCAAAAAAAATAATATGGAAAATAATCAATTGTTTATTGGATTAGATATCGGAACAACAAAAATAGTTGCTATGATTGGAGAGTTAAATGAGTATGATAAATTAAAAATCATAGGTATTGGTAAATCAAAAAGTCTTGGTGTACATAGAGGAGTTGTAAATAATATAACACAAACAATTCAGTCTATACAATTAGCTATTGAAGAAGCTGAATTAAATTCAAAGCAAAAAATTGATAAAGTTGTTGTTGGAATTGCTGGTCAACATATTAGAAGCTTACAACATAGTGATTACATAACAAGAGAAAACTCAGATCAAGTAATAACTGAGGATGATGTAGAAAAATTAATATCTCATGTCTATAAATTAGTAATGTTACCAGGTGAAGAAATAATTCATGTATTACCTCAAGATTATAAAGTTGATGGTCAAGGTGAAATAAAAGAACCAATTGGTATGTTTGGTTCTCGTGTTGAAGCAAGTTTTCATGTTGTTGTTGGTCAGGTTAGTTCAATAAAAAATATTGCTAGATGTGTGAAATCTGCAGGTATTGATTTTGATGGAATTACTCTTGAACCTTTGGCTTCAGCAGATGCTGTTTTGAGTAGGGAAGAGAAAGAAGCTGGAGTTGCTTTGATAGATATTGGTGGAGGAACTACAGATCTAGCAATTTTTAAAGATGGAATAATTAGGCATACAGCTGTTATTCCATTCGGAGGAAATATAATTACAGAAGATATTAAGGAAGGATGTTCAATTATTGAAAAACAAGCCGAGCTATTGAAGGTTAAATTTGGTTCAGCATGGCCAGGAGAGAATAAGGAAAATGAAATAGTTTCTATACCTGGATTAAGAGGCAGAGATCCAAAAGAAATTACGCTAAAAAACCTATCAAAAATAATTAATGCACGAGTAATTGAAATTATAGAACAGGTATACATGGAAATTAAAAATTATGGTCATGATCAGCAAAAAAAGAAATTGATAGCTGGAATTGTTCTTACAGGTGGTGGGAGCCAACTAAAACACTTGAAGCAATGCGTTGAGTTGGTTACAGGTATGGATACTAGATTGGGTCAGCCAAACGAACATTTGGCTGGAAATAATTCAATTGAGATTTCAAATCCAACATTTGCAACAGCTGTTGGATTAGTCATGAATTCAATGAACAAAAGAAAAAATAAAAATTTAGAAAATAGAGAAGAGGAAGTTAAATCAGAATCTCAAGAAAATAAAGATATTAATCTTTCAGATTCAAATAATAAAAATTCAGTATTTGAGAAATTTACTGAGAAAATAAAAACATTTTTAGAAAACGCAGAATAACATACAACTATGAATTTTAATCAAGATTTAAACAATTTATCATTTGATTTACCAAAAAATCAAAGTAATGTAATTAAAGTAATTGGAGTCGGCGGTGGCGGTAGTAATGCAATCAATCATATGTATTCTAAAGGAATCAAAGGAGTAGATTATGTTGTTTGTAATACAGATGCTCAGGCTTTAGAAAACAGTAATGTTCCTAATAAAATCCAGTTGGGGGTTAACCTTACAGAGGGTCTTGGGGCAGGTGCTAATCCGATTGTTGGTGAAAAAGCTGCTATTGAAAACTTGAATGAAATAAAAAGTATGCTTGAAAATAATACCAAAATGGTATTTATAACTGCTGGAATGGGTGGAGGAACAGGAACTGGAGCAGCTCCAATTATTTCAAAATTAGCTATGGAAATGAATATTCTTACAGTTGGAATTGTTACTATGCCTTTTATTTTTGAGGGTAAAAATAGAATAAGTCAAGCTAACATTGGATTAGATAAATTAAGAAAAAATGTTGATGCTTTGATCGTTGTAAATAATAATAAATTAAGAGATGTATATGGAAATTTAGGAGTTAAGCAAGGTTTTTCTAAAGCAGATGAAGTCTTAGCTACAGCTGCTAAGGGAATAGCAGAAGTTATAACACATCATTATACCCAAAATATTGATTTAAAAGATGCAAAAACTGTTTTATCAAAAAGTGGAAATGCTATAATGGGTTCTGCAGGTTCATCTGGTGAAAAAAGAGCAATTAAAGCTGTTTCAAATGCACTAGATTCACCTTTGCTCAATGATAATAGTATTAGGGGTGCTAAAAATGTCTTATTATTAATTCTTTCTGGTTCTAGCGAGGTTACAATAGACGAGATAGGTTTGATCAACGATTATATACAAGAAAGTGCTGGAAATAATGTCAACATAATTATGGGAATAGGAGAGGATCAGTCAATGATTGAAGAAATTTCAGTAACTGTAATCGCAACTGGATTTGACATAAATCAACAAGATGAAATTATTCACTTAGATCCCAAGAAAAAAATTCATTATTTAGATGAGGAGAGAGAAGTGACTGAAGAGTTTATCGAAGAAAAAAATAAAACACCTTTTCAATTTGATTTTGCATCATCTGAAATCGATTTTAAAAACACTCATTTTCAAAACAATGTTCAAACTGACAAAGAAGAATTTTCAAAAATTAATTTGAATGATTTTGAGGTTGAATTTGAAGAAGTAAAGTTTGATGATAACAAAATTATTTCGGAGAGAGTTGAAACAAAACTAGAGGATATTTTAGTAAATGAATTTGAGCATGTTAAGTCGGAGGAAAGTTTTTTAAAATTTGATTTTAATGATTCAAATAATGATCAAAAAATTGTACACATTCTTGAAGAAGATGTTAATGAAATTGAAGTAATTGATCCAATGCAAATTATTCCTTTAACAACTGTTGGTAATGATGAGGCAGTAGAAACATCTCAAGAGATAGCACCGGCTAATAAATCAGAAATGATTGATGTAAATCCATTTGAAAATCCAATTGCTAAAACTTTAGCAAAAAGAACAGAAGAAAGAAAGATTAAGTTAAAGGAATTTAATTATAAATTTGCTAAAACTAATAGAATAGAGGATATGGAAAGTGAGCCTGCCTATAAAAGAGCCGGAGTCAATTTTGAAAATAATGAAACGTCTTCAAAATCATTCTCTAAAATTGAGGAAAATTTTGATGGTGATTTAGAACTAAAAACTAATAATACATTTCTTCACGATAACGTTGATTAAATTATGAGCTTAAAAAGTAAAATTGAAAAAGAGATTATTTCATCTATGAAATCCAAAGATTCATTGAGATTAGAATCTTTAAGAGCTATTAAATCTGCAATAATACTCATGGAAACAAAATCTGGTGCAAAATCTAATCCCTCACATGAGGATGAAATAGCTTTATTACAAAAATTAGTAAAACAAAGAAAGGAAAGTGCAACTATTTTTAACTCCCAAGGCAGAATAGACCTCGCTGAAAAAGAGATTGCTCAAGAAAGAATAATCTCAGAATTTCTACCAAAACAATTATCAATTGAAGAAGTAACAACCATAATTAAAGAAATAGTAAAAAGAATTAATGCTGAAGGTATGGGAGATATGGGTAAGGTAATGGGTTTAGCAACAAAAGAACTTTCTGGAAAATCAGACGGTAAAACTATTTCACAAATTGTTCGGAGTATTTTAAACTAATCAATACAGGCCAAGTAGTTCAACTGGATAGAACATCAGATTTCGGCTCTGGCGGTTGAGGGTTCGAATCCTTCCTTGGTCACAAAAATTATTTTGTATTCTTTATATGTAAATTACACATGTAGAAAAATCTCATCGATAAAAAGATTGATGCAGATATCAAACCGATCAAAAAACCTATCCAGACTCCAACAGCTTTTAATTCAGTGTATAAAGCCATATATACCATCACTGGTAATCCTATTATTATATAGCTTAGAAAACATATAAACGAAGGAATTTTTACATCTTGTATTCCACGAAGTGCTCCTTGAGCAACAATTTGTATTCCATCAAAAATTTGAAATAATGCGACTATAAGTAATAGTTTTGATGAAATATTGGCTGTTTCGATTATGTCTTCTCTACTCACATTTTCTAAATATAGCCATGGTAAAAAATCAGAAAGTGAAATAAAAACTAATGCAAAAAACATTTCAATTAGAATTACCATTAAAAAAATAGATATTGCAATTCTTTTGAGGTTTGAAAAATCATTAATTCCTTTTTGATTACCTACTCGAATTGTGGCAGTAACACTTAGACCAAGAGCAACCATAAATGTTATTGTTGAAAGATTCAAGGCAATTTGATTGGCAGCTTGCTCGTTTGTTCCAATTATTCCACAAACCCAAATTCCAGATATAAAGAAGCCAACTTCAAATAGTACTTGTAAAGCAGAAGGGTAACCTAAGTTAAAAATTTTTGATATTATAGTTTTTGTAAATTTTAGAAATTTAAAATTTTCGAAATATTTTTTAAGGTTACTAGAATTTTTAATTAGATAAATAATAATTAAAACCATAAATATTCTAGAGATTAATGTTCCAATTCCAGCTCCCACTAGTTCTAGTTTTGGAAAACCAAATTTTCCATATATCAACAAATAGTTTAGTAAAACATTAATAATATTTGCGATAATTGTAGAAATCATTGAAATTTTCGTCAAGGATAATCCATCAGTAAATTGTTTAAAGCTTTGAAATAAAACAAGAGGAATCAGTGATATTGCAACCCAGTTAATGTATGGATAAGCAAGCTTGACCACATCTGGTGATTGACCCATAGAATTTAACAAAGGTTTTAAAGCAAAAACTCCAATTGTTAGAAGAAAACCAAGAATCAAACATATGGTTACACTATTTTCTAAAATTGATTTAGATTTTATAAAATTTCTTTGAGCATTACTCTCTGCAATTAGAGGCGTAATTGCAGTAGAGAATCCAATACCTAGTGACATTGCCAAAAAAACAAAACTATTTCCAAGTGATATTGCTGCAAGTTCTGCGGTTCCAAGTCTTCCAACCATCGCATTATCTACAAATTGAACAAGTGTATGCCCAACAAGACCAATAATTACAGGATAGGCTAACTTATAATTATATGGAAATTCTTTTGTGTAATTTTTAATCAATATCCAATTACATTTTACTTGATAGATAAATAGAATTCATTAAAAGTCTATTTGTACCATACCAAAATGCCCTAAAGTTTGTGTTATCACTGAATAAAAATATTTTACCAGAACCATGTCTCTTAATTTTAAAGGGAACACTCTTTTTTAATAGCTCAGTATTTTCCTTTGAAATATAACCACTAAGTAATGGGTTACTTGTATATTTTATAGGATTATTAAAACTATTTTTATCTGGTTTCATAAATATTGTATTATTACGAAAAGTTGGTAAATAATTAGATTTTATTCCAAAATTAATTGGATGACTTTTATCCAATTTGGTATTGAATATTGCACCACCAATAACTTGAGCACCTGAAAATTTTCCTCTGTCTTCATAATTGACATCTTTTGCATTCATATTGTTATTAAATAATTCTATATCAATTAATTTATTTCTATTTAACCAGTTAATGGAACCTCTGTAAGCAATCAGATTTCCACCTGAACTCAAAAAGTCTTTTAATCTGTTAATGTTAATTTGATTTCCAGAGTAATTAGGTAAAATAATATGAGAATACTTTGAAAGATTAACTCTATTAATATTTCTAACATCAATTTTTGTTATTAGAGTTTTATATCTAGTGTCAAAAAGATGCCAAATTTCTCCAGCATCATAAGATCTAATACCATCTCCTACTATTATTGCAATTTTAGGTTTATTTATTGTTGTGAATGAGTTAGAACCAAAACCAATATTGTCTTCATATCCACTATTTAGTCCATTAATATCAATTCCTGTCTCTTTTGAAATTTCTATTAGTAAATTGTGTATTTCATTAGAGCTTTTTGACTGACCAACAACAGGAATAAATAAACTTCCATAGTCATAAGTTTTATTTTTTATAAAAATCTTTTTTGAACTTGATTTCACTCTAATATTATTAATCAATAGTTTATTAATTAGTGTCGGAATATTGTAATCATGGGGTTCAATTAAATAACCATAGTTTGACAAACTTGATACTTTTCCAACAGGTTTTTTAATATCACCTTCAATTATATTCAAGTCTTTTTTCAAAAAATCATAATTTAAATTAAAAGCCAAAGGAAATGTCCAAGCTGAAACATCATAAAAAAGACTGTCTTTAAACTTTTTAGTTGTTTCAAACATCGCTTTTATTAATTTTGATTTGGGTTGATTTAATGATACGTAATATTTATAGTCTCCATCAACTGTTTCATTAACCTTGATTTTATGTGTTCTTAAAATTTTAGCAAGTTCATAGCTGCTTGACTTATCTGAACTGTTTCCAAATCCAATTCCTTTTATTTTCGAATTTTTTGACTCATTTATACTTTCTAGATAAAAATTGTTCATATGCTTCAACAAATCAACTCTAATTGAACTTGCTGCTTTTAGGGTAGATAAAATTGTAGTCAATTGATTTTTAATTGTAAATGGAAATGTTAAAATTCCATTTTGACTTTCTTGAACATGTCCTCTGGAACTGCCTTGCTCAAAAAGAATTCCAATACTACCATTTATGTCAGGATAAGTAGATCCTTTTCCAAAATAAAAATCATCATAGTTTTCTTTACTGTAATATAGGCTTCCAATCTTGTCGAGATATTCAGCATGAAATCCAGCAATTTTTTCTGTCAATTTTTGATTATTACTTGGAATCATAGGATTAACTCTATCTGGAACACCAGGTTGAAAGAAAAAAGTTGAATTAGTTCCCATTTCATGATGATCTGTTACTACATTAGGAATCCATTCTGTAAAAGTTTTAATTCTTGCTTTTGACTCCGGGAGTTGAACAGGAAGCCAATCTCTATTTAAATCAAACCAGTAATGATTTGTTCTTCCTCCAGGCCATACCTCACTATACTCTCTATCATTAGAGTCTGGATTTAAAGTTAGACTCTTATTGGAGTTAGCCCAATATGCAAATCTTTGTAAACCATCAGGGTTTAATGATGGGTCAAATAGAATTACAGTATTATTTAATATATCAATCAATTCTTGATTTTGAGATGCTGCTAAATAATATATTCCAAGCAAACTAGCATTTGAACCACTTGGCTCATTTCCGTGAACAGAGAAGCCCTGATAAACAATTGCTGGCATATCATTGTAGTTAACAATCTTTTCACCTGAACTCAATCTCAAATGATTCTTTCTAATTTTCTCGATATTTTTTAAGTTTTCAGGACTTGAAACTGTCAAGATAATTAATGGTCTATCTTCATAAGTTTTTCCAGTTTCATGGATTTTAATTCTATCTGATTTGTCAGCTATTTTATACATATACTCCACCAACTTGTCATGTGTGATATGCCATTCACCAACATCGTGACCAATAACCTCAGATGGTTTTGGAATTTTTGGATCAAAATTTAAATCACCATTAAAGTAGTAATCTAAACTTGTTTGTGAATTAATTGTAAAACTGAATAAAACAGTAATTAAATAAAGTGCTTTTCTCATTGTATAGAAATATTTTTATTAATTTTTAAATTCTTTTTAGATCCAATCACATAATTAAGAACTTCAAAAGGCATTACAAGTTTTTCGAGCTTATCTATTGTCTTAACATAAATTTCTAACTCAGATCTTGGAGCAATTTCAATATAATTAAATTCTGTATGAAATGTATATTCTCCAGTATATTTTAACTTAAGTGGTGCAACAGAATGATTTTTTAATTTCACTTTTAGTATTGATTCAGCACTATTAAAAAAATCATAATCGTACCCTTCACTAGTTGCAGTGAAATTATTTTCAGCTACAATTTTTAAATTTTCTTCTTTACCTATAATTAAATCATGATACCATACAAATGTGTCACCTTTAAAAAGAGCATCACTTGTAGATTTCATAGTTCTATTTTCAGAAATTATGAATGTTAGTGGTCTATGATAACTTTCCCTTTCATTATTAAAGTCCCAGTCAATTAAAACATGAACATCACTTGTCCCAAGAATTGTTAAATCATTTTCTAAAGCTATGTCTAATGCTTCTTCTGAGAAAGTAAACATATTAACTACTTCAATTCCATGTAATAACTTTTTGTTAATTATCTCCTTGTGAATCGGGTCTAATTTTGCGATACCATCCTTTCTGTTTGCTTCCCAGTGAGGATGATTCCAAAAAACAAAAGCCCCTTGTTTATTGGCTTCTTTTATTGCTTTATTAAATTCCAATGCTTTTTTTTCTTTATCAAAAAATTTATTTGCATCGTTAATAAATATTGCGTTGAAATGTCCTGGGGGCATCGGCTTTGTAATTTCAGTACCGTGAACAACTGCCAATGGCTGGTTTTTTACATAACCTCCAGCAATTTGGTATGATCTATTTCTGTCTGGGTGAGGAATATCTCTTAAATGTGATTGATATTCAAGATGTTCAGTTAGTGATATCATATCTATACTATCTCTCAAAGCTTCATCAACTCTAATTGTAGGCCATACGCTTCCATCAGAAAATACTGTATGAATATGTAAATCAGCAGAAATAAAAAATTTACCCTCTGGACTTTCAAAAAATGTTTTAACTCCTTGTCCATAATTTATTAGAGTAAATAATAATAGAATGTATTTTAATTTTTTCATGTGTTAAGTGATTTAAGAAGCTTCTTTTTAACTCTTAAATATTTATTAATATTTAAGGAATAGTCTGTGTAACTTTTAAAAATTTTATTAATTAATTTTTTGTGAATTTTAGAGTTTTTGATTTTAAGAGATTCTAACATTTCATAATCTTCAGCACCAATTCTATGAGCTTCAAATCTAAGTGATGAAAGTGGTCCATTTTTTCCAGGATAAATAACATGTGTGTCACCAGCAGGAAGATAATTATTTGAAGAAGCTGCAGGTGATGGGTGCTTTACAACACTTTGTTTAAAAGGATCAGCTTTATATTGATTTAAACCCCAATGTAGATATCCTAAGGTATTATATTTTGATCCACCCCAGCCAAAATATACTTGTCTTAATTTTTCCATATCTAGAGTTCTATTCAACCATTTACCACCTGGAACTAAGCAAGTGTAGACTAAAATTTTTTCTCCTTTTTTTTCTCTTTCTCTAAAAAAATCTAAATTTTCTTGAAAATCATTTATTATGGGACACCAAATATCAATTGCATCACCTAAACTATCTCTTGTATTAGTTGCTTCCATTATTTTGATCTCTGGATAAATTTCTTTTATTTGTTTAGCAACATCAACATAGCATTGGGCATTGATTGAGGTTGGTTCATCAGCAATATGTTGTAGCCATTGATTTTTTAAATTATACTTTTCAGTAAAATCTCTTATTTTGTTTATGATAGATGCAATTTCATTTTTACCCTCATCTGAGTAATATCCCACTTTTTTTAATCTAGTCTTTAGTTCAGGATTACCCCAATCATCATTGGCTCCTCTATTTAGTAAATGAGGTGATTCAAAATATTTGAATCCATATTTTCTAAAAATATTAATAAATGAAATCATTTTCTGCTCATCTAATTGGAATTCACCATCATTAAGGTAGATAAGTTCTCCTGGTATTATAATACAATTTTGTCTTCCCTCTGCCATGACTTTAGCATACTTATCAAGCATAATATACCACTCATTGGTCCATCTTTCAACACCATGATATTCTTCCATTTTGCCAAGATTAAACCAATTTGTATAAAAGAAATTACTTTCAGAAAGTTTAGGAATTACATAATCATATACATTTACTTTTAGTTTTAAATCAAATGTCTTT
Source organism: Flavobacteriales bacterium (assembly GCA_004321735.1). GTDB lineage: Bacteria > Bacteroidota > Bacteroidia > Flavobacteriales > Flavobacteriaceae > Eutrophosalina > Eutrophosalina marina. Next base: position 53,287 of record SGZB01000001.1, read on the forward strand.
GATCCAATTCTAAATGATAAATTGACGAAATGATTACCTGAATCAATTTTTTCAGGAATGTATATTTTTAAATTTAATAGTGAATATTTAGTCTCAGCTGTGATATTATTATGAACAGGTTTTAATATTTCAAAAACTCTAAATGGAGCTCTTCTTATAACATGTGGATTTATTAATCCTTTAAATTGTTCAGTTCTACTATCTAATCCAGTGTTTTCCTCTATAGGAACATCTTTTACATTGTTAAATTGAATATTATTTAAAGTTTTGCTAAATGCATTAAAATCTATTATATCTCCTACTTTCGTTTTAATGATAATATTTACATCGCTATAACTATTACGCGCTGTATTAACTTTATAGTTTTTTGGATAATTAAATTCATTTTTATCAGGATAAACTTCTTTAAGTAGGTTAGAAAAGCCAATATCTTGAGAATGGATTGGTAAAAGCAAAAAAAATAATCCTATTTTGAAATATATTTTCATGTAAATTTTCTTTAATTTAAAAAAATAAATACAGCTAACAATGAAACGAAATTATTTAATACTTTTTCTTACCTCTTTGATTTTTTCATGTAATACTCCAACAGAAACGGTATCACTTTTTAATGGTAAAAATTTGGATGGTTGGATTATTTATGGAACTGAAAAATGGTACGTGGAAAATGGCGAGTTAATTTGTGAAAGTGGGCCTGATAAAGATTATGGCTATCTTGGAACTAATAAGTATTTTGATGATTTCATCTTAGAACTAGATTTTAAACAGGAAGATAACGGTAATAGTGGTGTTTTTTTTAGATCAACTGTTAATGGAGTTAAGGTTAAAGGATGGCAAGTTGAAGTAGCTCCACCTGGGTATCATTCCGGAGGTATTTATGAATCTTATGGAAGAGGATGGTTGATTAAGCCTGATCAATCAAAAGATTCAATTGTTAAAATGGGTGAGTGGAACAAAATGAAAATAAAAGTTTATGGTGATGAAGTTACAACCTGGATTAATGAGAATCAGATGATAAAAATTAAAGATTCAATAATCGGATTAGGTAGAGGAGGTGTTGCTCTCCAAATTCATGATGGAGGTGGTATAAAAGTCAAATGGAAGAATATTAATTTGACTAAATTAAATTAAATACATCACCTGACGAGTGATCTTTTGAAGCTCCGGTCACTGATTTTAAACAATTATTTAAACCTTCATTTTTTAGTCTTCCGAGGAAGGCGAATATTAATGCTTCTTTATAATCAACTATCTCTTTTTGTGGAATATGAATCTTTAATTTTTCCTTTTTCAGACAATTGATTAGAGTTTTATTATAAGCTCCACCACCTGTTATTAATATTTCATTTTCAGTATCAACGTTCTTTTTTATTTGATACGCAACATGGTGTATATAAGTATTTAAAATATCTTTAATTTCAATTTTATAATTTTCAATTAGTGGAAAAATAATTTTGTTTACAAATTCAATTCCTAGTGACTTTGGAAGTTTTTTCTCGTAATATGATATTGAATTTAATTGGTTAAATAATTTCTTGTTTACACTACCCTCACTCGAAAAATTTCCATCCAAGTCAAATTCTGCTCCTATAATTTTACAGTAGTGATTTAAAACAGTATTCATCGGGCATATATCAAAAGCATAAATGTTATTTTCCTCTTTTGAAGAAATGTTAGCAAAACCTCCCAAGTTTAAGCAATATTTAAAATCTTCAAATAAATACATGTCTCCAATTGGGACTAGAGGCGCACCTTGACCGCCTAAAGCAACATCTTGAGCTCTAAAATTATTTATTGTTTTAATTCTAGTTAATTTGTTTATTGTTTTTCCATCACCTATTTGAAGTGTTTTACCAATGTCTGGTTCATGAAAGATAGTATGACCATGAGATGAAATAAGATCAATATTCTTAAGATTGTGTTCCTTAATAAAATTATTTGTAGCATTTCCAAAAATTACTCCCAATTCAATACTAAGGTTTGAAATTTCTTCATTACTGAGATAAATTGAATTTTTCAATTTATTTCTTAGCTGTTCATTATAAGAAACGGTCTTACAGTTTATAATTTCAAATTTTTGAAGTTGTTTTTCTTGAAATCTTACTGCGCATATATCTAAACCATCTAAAGATGTACCACTCATTAAGCCAATAATGTTAGTGAACTTGGACATGAGTGAAAGTTATTAAAATAAATTATACAATACTCTATCCGGAAATGAGTTTTGAAATGGTATTTGTTGGATTTTTGGACTTAAAAACTGTGCTACCAGCAACTAAAACATTTGCGCCTAAATCAAATAATTTATTTGAATTATCTTCGTTTACACCCCCATCAATTTCAATCAATGCACTTGACCCAGAGTTAATAATCAGGTTCCTAAGTTCAGCAACTTTATCAAAGGTATTTTCAATAAATTTCTGTCCTCCAAATCCAGGATTTACACTCATTAAACATACTAGATCAATATCATTGATTATAGAACTTAGTGAAGATACTGGTGTATGAGGATTTAATGCTACACCAGCTTTAATACCTAAACTTTTAATTTTTTGAATATTTCTATGTAGATGTGTAGAAGCTTCAATATGAACTGTAATAATTTCACTACCTAAATCAGCAAACTTTTGAATGTAGTTTTCTGGATTTACAATCATTAAGTGAACGTCTAAAGGTTTTTCAGCTTTTTGCTGAAAAATTTTCATAATTGGTGTTCCAAAAGAAATGTTTGGAACAAATATTCCATCCATCACATCAATGTGAAACCATTGAGCTTTACTGTTATTAACTAGTGAAATTTCTTCTTCAAGCTTACCAAAATTACATGCAAGCATTGAGGGAGCTATTATTCTTGAACTTTTATCCAAGGTATGTTTTTAGGATTTTACTTCTAGAAGCATGTTTAAGTCTTCTAATTGCCTTTTCTTTGATTTGACGAACTCTTTCACGGGTCAAATCAAATGTTTCACCAATTTCTTCAAGTGTCATTGCATGTTGCTCACCTAAACCAAAATATAGTCTAACAACATCAGCTTCTCTAAGTGTAAGTGTTTCAAGTGCTCTTTCTATTTCAGTTTTAAGTGATTCATGTAAAAGTTTCTTATCAGGATTAGGTGATTCACCACTTCTAAGTACATCATACAAGTTAGAATCTTCTCCCTCAACAAGAGGAGCATCCATTGAAACATGTCTTCCTGAATTTTTCATAGATTCTTTCACATCAGAAACAGTCATGTCTAATTCTTTCGCGATTTCTTCAGCTGAAGGTACACGTTCATTAGCTTGCTCTAGAAAAGCATACATTTTATTTATCTTATTTATCGATCCAATTTTATTAAGAGGAAGTCTTACAATTCTTGATTGCTCAGCTAAAGCTTGAAGAATTGATTGTCTAATCCACCAAACAGCGTAGGAAATAAATTTAAAACCTCTTGTTTCATCAAATCTTTTAGCTGCTTTTATAAGCCCTAGATTTCCTTCATTAATCAAATCAGGAAGCGTTAAACCTTGATTTTGATACTGCTTGGCTACTGAAACTACAAATCTTAAATTAGCTTTCGTAAGTTTCTCAAGTGCTATTTCGTCACCAGCTTTAATTCTCTGAGCTAATTCCACCTCTTCTTCTGCAGTAATTAAATCAACTTTTCCAATTTCTTGTAAATATTTATCAAGTGAAGCAGTTTCACGATTTGTAACCTGTTTTGTTATTTTAAGCTGTCTCATTAATGTCTTTTAATACTTATACGATTAATGTTAAAAAAGGTTTCATTTTATTCCTTTTTTTTTGGTCTTTCAAGTAAAATTTTTCTAGAAACTTTTTGTTTTTTAGTTCTTGGATCAATCCCCATATATTTCACTCTAACAATATCTCCAAGGTTTAAGTGTTTTTCAACATTTTCTACTCTTTCCCAAGCTATTTCGGAAATATGCAGTAAAACTTCTTTACCTGGCCTGAACTCTACAACAGCTCCAAATTCCAAAATCTTTATTACCTTGACATCGTATTCTTTTCCATTCTCTGGTTTAAAAGTAATGTTATCTATTTTTTCAATAACTGAATCAATCATTTCTTGATTAGTTCCTAAAATTTCTATTATTCCTTTTTCATCTTCTTCCTCAATAACAATTGTAGTTCCAGTTTCTTTTTGCATCTCTTGAATTACTTTTCCGCCAGGTCCTATCACTGCACCTATATAGTCCCCGTCTATTGTAACTTTTACCATTTTTGGAGCATGAGCTTTAACAGACTCAGCTGGCTTTTCTATGGTGTCAGTTAATTTTTCAAGTATTTCTAATCTTCCAGTCCTAGCTTGTTCAAGAGCTTTAACTAAAATTTCATAAGAAAGGCCCTTAATCTTAATATCCATCTGACAAGCTGTTATACCATCTTCAGTTCCAGTTACTTTGAAATCCATATCACCTAAATGATCTTCATCTCCAAGAATATCTGAAAGAACAGAATATTTTTCACCATCAGAAATTAAACCCATAGCTATCCCTGATACAGGTTTGCTAATTTTAACTCCTGCATCCATCAAAGCCATTGTACCTGAACAGACAGTTGCCATAGATGATGAACCATTTGATTCAAGAACCTCAGAAACTACTCTCACAGTATATGGACAATCTTTTGGGAATACTTTACTTAAAGCTCTCTGAGCTAAGTTCCCATGACCAATTTCTCTTCTTGAGGTTCCTCTTAATGGTCTAGCTTCACCAGTAGAAAATGGAGGAAAGTTGTAGTGTAAATAAAAATTTTCTTCACCTTGATGTGTGGGGGAATCAATAATATTAGCATCTCTTGATGTACCTAGGGTTACGGTAGCTAGTGCTTGAGTCTCACCTCTAGTAAAAATTGAAGATCCGTGTGTTGATGGTAAATAATCAACTTCACACCAAATTGGTCTAATATCGGTAGTTTTTCTACCATCAAGTCTAACACCTTCACTTAATACAAGTTCTCTTATTGCCTCTTTCTCAACTTTATAGAAATACTTTAAAATTAAATTTTCATTTTCTTCAAGTTCTTCATCGCTAAATTTGCTCAATAGGTTTTCTTTAACCTCAGAAAACTCTAATGACCTTTCTTTTTTACCAAGTCCTTTTTTAGCTATCTGATAACAATTTTCATAACATTCATCGTGTACTTTTTTTAACAAATCTTCATTCTCAATTGCAGATTCATATTCTCTTGTTTCTTTTTGTCCAATTTCATTAACCAATTCTTTTTGAGCATCAATTTGTGTTTTAATAGCCTCATGTCCAAATTTTATAGCCTCAGTCATTTCACTTTCACTGATTTCATCAAATTCTCCTTCGACCATTGAAACAGAATCGTAACTAGCTCCAACCATAATATCTATATCAGAATTATCTAATTGAGCTCTGCTTGGATTGATAATAAAGTCACCATCAATTCTTGCGACACGAACCTCAGAGATAGGATATTCAAATGGAATATCAGAAAGTTGAATTACAGTTGATGCAGCAAGTCCAGCAAGTGAATCAGGCATTACTTCATCGTCATGTGACATTAGTTGAATCATTAATTGTGTTTCATGATGGTAATCTTTAGGAAACAGAGGTCTAAGAACCCTGTCAACAAGTCTCATCGTAAGTATTTCATCATTAGATGGTCTAGCTTCTCTTTTAAAAAATCCACCAGGAAATTTTCCTGCAGCTGCAAATTTTTCACGATAGTCAACTGTAAGTGGTAAAAAATCAACGGGGCTAGCAGTTCTTGCTGATACAACAGTTGCTAAAAGCATAGCATTACCCATTTGTATAACAGCAGATCCATCAGCTTGTTTAGCTAATTTTCCTGTTTCAATTGAAATAATTCTACCATCAGGTAGTGTAATTTCTTTTTTATAAATTTTTGTACTCATTTGTTTTCATTAATTAATTGTTGTGTGAGTAGCAACCAATGAAAACTTATTACTTTCTAAGTGATAATTTTTTTATAATAGCCCTATACCTGTTAATATCTTTATTTTTTAAATATGATAGAAGACTTTTTCTTTTTCCAACCATTTTTAAAAGCGATCTTTCTGTATTGTAATCCTTTTTGTTAGACTTAAGATGATCTGTTAAGTGATTTATTCTTGTAGTAAATAAAGCAATTTGACCTTCAATAGAACCAGTATCTTTTTCAGAACTTCCGTTATCTTTAAAAATGTCTTGAATTTTCTCTTTAGTTAAATACATTTAAAATATTTTGTGGCGCAAATATAGTATAATTTTTTAAAGTTAATCACTATAATTACGAAGAGGTCTATTAAGAATTAAATCTAGGTAAAAATTAATCTTTTCTTTCAAATTGTTTCTATGGCTAATAAAATCAACAAAACCATGTTCCAGTAAAAATTCAGATCTTTGAAAACCTTCAGGAAGGTCTTGACCGGTAGTATCTTTAACTACACGTGGACCAGCAAATCCAATTAATGCACCCGGTTCAGAAATAATAATATCTCCTAACATTGCAAAAGATGCTGTTGTTCCTCCGGTAGTGGGATCTGTACAAAGAGAAATATAAGGTATTTTGTTATTAGACAATTCTAAAAGTTTAGCAGAAGTTTTTGCCATTTGCATTAAGGAGAAAGCTCCTTCCATCATTCTTGCTCCACCGGATTTTGAAATAATTAATAGAGGAGATTTAGTTTTTATTGAATGATCAATTGCTCTTGAGATTTTTTCACCAACAACAGACCCCATAGATCCTCCAATGTAACTGAAATCCATTGATGCAATAGTTAAAGGTTTTGAACATGAGTTTCCGTATGCAACAGAAATTGCCTCAGCAAGTCCAGTCTTTTTATTTGCTTCCTTGACTCGTTTCGGGTAGGTTTTAGTATCAGTAAAGTTTAAGGGATCAGATGCTTTTAGATTATTAAACAATATTTCATAATCAGAATCAAATAATAAATTAAAATACTCATTTGACCCAATTCTCATGTGAAAATTGTCTTCCGGAGAAACAAAATTGTTGTTTACTAATTCATCATTATCAACAATTTTTCCTGTTGGAGTTTTATGCCAAAGACCGTCTGGCGTATCCTTTTTGTCTTTTGTATTTGTTTGAATTCCTTTCCTTGTTCTTTTAAACCAAGCCATAATTTCAATTAAAACTAAAAAATTATAATGTATTTACATTATTTAGGTCTTTAAAAGCTTTTTCAAGTCTTGTCACGAAATATTCCTCACCTTTTCTTAACCAAACTCTTGGGTCATAGAATTTTTTATTAGGAATATCATCTCCATCAGGATTACCTATTTGGTTTTTAAGATATTCAGCATTTGAAGAGAAATAGTCTCTAACACCCGACATGAAAGCATATTGCATATCTGTGTCAATATTCATCTTGACAGCTCCATATGAAATAGCTTCTCTAATTTCTTCTACTGTAGAACCAGATCCACCATGAAATACAAAATTAACAGTGTTTTCAGCTACATTGAATTTTTTAGAAATATAATCTTGAGAATTTTTTAAAATTTTAGGGGTTAGCTTAACATTTCCAGGCTTGTAAACACCATGAACATTTCCAAATGCAGCAGCGACAGTAAATTTATCACTGATTTCAGATAATTGTTCGTAGGCATAAGCAACTTCTTCAGGTTGTGTGTATAATTTAGAGCTATCAATATCTGTATTGTCAACTCCATCCTCCTCACCACCAGTGACACCTAATTCTATTTCAAGTGTCATTCCAATTTTTGACATTCTCTCTAAATATTTTTTACAAGTAGATATGTTTTCTTTAATATCTTCTTCGGAAAGATCAATCATATGAGAACTAAAAAGTGGTTTTCCACTTTTTTCATAATATTTTTCGCTTTCAGAAATCAAGCCATCTATCCATGGTAAAAGTTTTCTAGCAGCATGATCGGTATGCAATAGTACTGTAGCATTATATTCTTTTGAAAGTTCATGGACATGCTTTGCTCCGGCAATTGATCCCTTTATAGATGCAATTTGGTCTATGTTCCCTAATCCTTTTCCAGCATTAAAACTTCCTCCTCCATTGGAAAATTGAATTATGACTGGGGCATTTAATTTTGCTGCAGTTTCTAAAGTTGCATTAATTGAAGATGATCCGATAACATTGACTGCTGGTAGAGCAAATTTCTTTTTTTTTGCAAGTTCAAAAATTTCTTGAACTTGATTTCCTGTAAGTACACTCATTTAGTAAAAATTGTTGGGCAAAATTAAGAAGAAAAAAAGAAGTTAGAAAGGATAATTTAATCCAATATTAAATACAGCTTTTTTTAGACTGAAATCTGTTAACCATCTTTTTCCTTTTTCTAAAGAAGGATTATGAGTCTTCAAGCCCATATCTAACCTAAAAATGAATAACCCAGAATCATACCTCAATCCAACTCCATTTCCTATTGCAAGCTCACTTAAATCACTAAATCCATTAAAAGTTCGAGAGCTATCTTCAGTATTGTCTAGCAGATTCCAAATATTTCCTACATCAGCAAAGAATGCTCCATCAAAATTCCCAAACATTTTAAACCTATACTCAAAATTAAATGCAATTTTAAAGTTAGCTTCATTAAACTCATCAAATGCACCACTACTTCCGGGACCTAATTTATATACTTGCCAAGCTCTGTTATCATTAGATCCTCCACCAAAAAAAGATTCAGAGAATGGTATATTTTCGGAATTTCCATAAGGTATAGCTAAGCCATTAAAAAATCTAAATGCAAAAAGTGAATTATTTTCAAAACTCCAATGTCTTATGTATGTAAATTCAGTTTTGAAAAATTGTGAGAATCTTAAATCAGATATAGTTTTAAAACTCTCAGAGTTATTTTTTTTTACGAATAAATTTGCAATATTACCAGATGTTTGAATTTTTAAATTCCATCTGTTAAAATTATTACCTTGAAATACATTTTCGGATTTATTTGAAAATTTTATTGAGGGACCAAGAATTAAATTATTAGAAATCAACCTAGATCTCCTGCCTTCAATAAAACTTACTTTTTTAAAATCTTTTTCTGTGATGCTTGTAAATTTTCCCTCTAACACATCATCAATAAATAAATTAATTCCTGTAGGGATTTCTAAATCCCCGTTGTTGTAATAAATTGGATTTGAGGTTATTTTATTAGCTATTAAGTTTAATTCCTTGTATGAGCTAGAATATATATTAAAATAATTTCCAATATTTTTATTATTTATGAGTGCAATTTCAGCAGGAGAAAAACTAAAAAAAGTTTTTTTAGTATTCCAACTATATGTATAATTTAATTTAAAACTATTTCTATCTAATCCTATATTTCTTTGATTTGACGAACCGAGATTAATCAATGTTCTTTTATTAGATATACTTCCGTCGGACATTTTTTCTGAAGCCAACAAAAATCTTGGTATATCAAGTATTAGGTCATAATTTATTTGTGATATTTGAGTTTTTCCAGATTTACCTATTGAGCCACTGAAAGATAATGTTAAGTTTTCACCTCTTCTAAAAATATTTCTTGATTTAAATCTGTTTTCAAAGGCTATACCAATATCTTCAATATCAGATTGCTTTAAATCAAATCCAAATCCTAGTCCAAATTTCTTTTTACTATTTAAAAGTAAATTAGTATTTAGTGAGTTGTCTTCGTTTATGCTGTATTGAATTGAGGGAAAATTAAATAAATCTAAATCATTCAACTCTCTTAAACTTGCTTTTCTCAATGAATCATTAAAAACATCCCCAGATTTAAATTTTAACTTAGATTTTATAAAATTTTCATTGAAATTAAAAGAATTAATTGAATCACTTTGAATTATATTAATTTCTGAGATTTTTGAAATAGAATAATCATCTCCAAATATATTTGTTTTTATAGGAACGGACAAGTTGTTATTAGTGGAATCAATTTCTGCACTAAAAAGAATAGAATTAATTTGAAAATCGTATACCCCATTATTTTTAAATAAATTAAACAATCTATTTCTTTCAATATCAAAATTTATTGAGTTAAAGAATGAATTGTTTTTTAATTTCGATTTGTTAGAGTTTGCTTTGTAGATTGAATCAATTATTTCGGAATCAATATTCGATTGATTTTCTGCTATAAAATATCTACTTGAGGCATAGATATGGAAAACTAGATTAGCAATTTTTTCATTTTCTTTTTTTACTTCAAAATCAATCTCATTATTCAAATAACCTAAATTTTGAAAATAAAGGTTTAAGTTTCTGACTGAATTTTCAATTTCTGATGTATCAATAATTGCAATATTTTCACCATTCTTTAATTTCCAATTATTAAAATTACTGTTATAACGTTTTAATTGTTTTAGCTGTTTTTCTGAAAGTAAATTTTTTAATTTTTTTCTTTTATTTTTTGTATTTAACCAATCTTCAAATAAACTGTCAGACTCAAGTTTCGCTGTAGAACCTAGTAATGCTGGGAAAGGAACTCCTAAAATCCTTGAATTCTCCTTAATTGTGATTAGGGGATTTAATGAGTCACTTTTTATTAGTTTTTCATTTAAACTTATATCAATATTTTTAAGAATTATTTGATTTTTTTCAATCTCTTTTGTTAGATTACAACTAGAAAAAAAAGCTAATACTATAATTAATAAATTTATTTTTATTAAGTTTCTATTCATTGTGATTTATCAAAAATACATCTAAAATAATGGTTACCAAAAATGAGTTGAAATATATAAGAAGATTAAATAATAAATCTGAAAGAATTAAAAATAATCAATTCGTAGTTGAGGGTGAAAAATCAATTAAGGATTTTTTAAGTTCAGATTATAAATTAAAGAAATTATTTTCAACACATCCTGAGGATTTTAATTTGTTTGATAAAACAGTAAAGATTAGTTTATCACAATTAAAACAAATAAGTTTTTTAAAATCGCCAAATAAACATCTTGGTGTTTTTGAAATAAAAAATAAAGAGTTAAAAAAGAATTCACAATATATATTATTGGATTCTATTAATGACCCTGGTAATTTAGGTACGATTATTAGATCTGCTGAATGGTTTGGTTTTAAACAAATCATATGCTCAAAAAATTCTGTTGATTGCTATAATCCAAAAGTAGTTCAATCATCAATGGGCTCCTTATCAAGAGTGGATATTATTTACACAGATTTAATTAAGTTCATAAGAAATGAAAAAATTCCGGTTTTTGGCACTTCAAAGGAGGGAAAAAGTATCTTAGAATTTTCTAAAAATATTAATTCAGGAATATGGATTTTTGGATCAGAAGCCAATGGGATTTCAAATGATATTTCTGAATTATGTGAGTCATTTTATTCTATTCCAAAATTAAATAAGGAAATACTAACTGAAAGCTTAAATTTATCTACATCAGCATCACTCGTCATGGGCTATTTAAAATTATTTAATAGAAGCTTAGATTTATAAAAATAGCCCGAGTAAACATCTTATCTATATTACCTGTCCAAGGATTTTTAGGAATATTTTCAGGTAATTCGTTTTTAATGGAAAAAACTCCTCTAATCGAAGGTGAAAATTTAAAATATCTTAGATAAAAATCAATTCCAAATGCTAATTCATAGTAAAAACCAATTTTTTTTAAATTAAAATTTTCCATTGAATAGTTTTCAAAAGAACCCTCTATTTTACCAAGATTAATTGATGTTGACAATCCAGCTTTTAAATAAGGTCTAAAATTATTTAATCTGTTGGAGCTATATTTTAATAATATAGGAAGATGAATATTGTTAGATTTAATATTCCATAAAGTATCATTGTAACTGGTAAATTCAAGTCTTTCATTAAAAACTAACTTAGTATTGTTTGAATACAATCCAGGTTCAAAACTTAAATTTAAATTTTTTCTGATTTTTATTTCTCCGATTAGGCCTACATTCAAACCAGTTCCCCTCTCTACTGTCAAAGGATAGCGAGGGTTTTCCTCGTATATTACCTTGTAATCATATGCATTTATCCCAATAAAATATCCAAACTTTAGGTTTTTTTCATCAAAATTCGGCAAGTTAGTAAACTGAGCATTTGAAATTAGGAAGAATAGTATCGAGATAAAGCAAAATAACATTCTCATTTTACCAAAGCTAATAAACAATTATTTATGGTAAGTTCATTCCAAGCTTTATTTTAGAATTTAAAAATCAAGTATATTTGCCTAGATATAAATCTCTAGTTAATGAAAATTATTATTGCTGGGGCAGGTGAAGTTGGATTACATTTATCAAAATTATTATCTTTCGAATCTCACGATATTACCCTTATAGATGATAATGATGTAAGTCTAAAAGATGGAGAAAATTACTTAGATATCAAGGTAATAAGCGGTGACGCATCTTCCATTTCCATATTAAATCAAGCAAACGTTAAAGATTCTGACTTATTTATTGCAGTTACTTCCAGTGAGTCAATAAATCTTCTAACATGTTGTTTAGCAAAAAAAATTGGTTCAAAAAGAACCATAGGGAGGATAACAAATCCTGAATTTATTGATGATCCATCAATTGACTTTATTTCAATTGGAATAGATGAAATTATATCACCTGAGAATCTCGCATCGCAAGAAATCAGTTTACTGGTTAATAACTCTGCTTTTACAAATAGCCATGACTTTGAGTCAGGAAAATTAAAAATGTTAGCAGCTATAATTCAAAATAATGCTCCTTTTGTTGGTAAAACTGTCCAGGAATCTGCTTCTGTTTTTCCAGGGATAAAATTTATGCCAATTGCGATTGAGAGAAGTGGAAGTCAGGATGCTATTATCCCAAGAGGAGACACTGTATTCAAGAATGACGATCATGTATATTTTATAACATGTGAAGATGGCGTTGATGAGCTTTATAAACTTATGGGAACCAAAAAACACAAAGTTAATAATGTTATGGTTTTAGGTGGTGGTAGAGTTGGATTCAGAGTTTCAAAAGAATTAAGCTCACAAGGTTATAAAGTAAAACTTATTGAAATTAATTCTGAGAAAGCTGAATTAATTGCTGAAAAATTACCCAATGTATTAGTTTTGAACCTTGACGGAACTAAGGTTGATTTATTGAATGAAGAAAATCTAGATGAAATGGATGTTTTTATATCCACTACTGGAGATTCTCAAAAAAATATTATGTCTTGCCTCATGGCTAAATCAAAAAACATAAAAAAAACTATTGCTTTAGTTGATGATACGGATTACTTTGAACTTTCAGAATCAATTGGTGTTGATACATTAATTAATAAAAAATTACTTGCCGCAAATGAAATATTCAGATTTATAAGAAAAGGGAATATTTTGGAGCTTAATAAATTAAATAATATGAATGCTGAAGTTTTAGAATTTTTAGTTTCTGCAGATTCAAAAGTTGTAAATAAAAAAATTAAAGACATCAAATTTCCAAGATCAGCTATAATTGGTGGAGTAATAAGAAATGATAAAGGTTCTATAGCTTTAGGTGATTTTTTGATTCAAGAAGGCGATAAAATATTAGTTTGTTCTTTGTATGAGACTATTAATAAAGTAGAAAAGCTTTTTCTTTAATTAAGTTATGTCTAGGCTAAACCACAAGTTGATTTCATATATATTAGGATTACTTCTTCTATTTAATGGATTAGCAATGCTGGTCACCTCTGGAGTTAGTTTATTAGTAAACGATGGTATTTTTAACGATATAACATCATCAGGAATAATTACTATATCATTTGGAACTATACTCATGATGCTAAATCGGAACAATGTGAGGCAGATTAATAAAAGAGATGGTTATTTAATAGTAACACTTGGTTGGATTACCATGATATTTTCTGGGATGTTGCCTTATTATTTAACAGGATCATTATCAACTTTTTCTAATTTGCTTTTTGAAAGCATGTCTGGTTATACAGCAACTGGTTCAACTGTAATTAGTGATATAGAATCATTACCCGAAAGTATTATTTTTTGGAGAAGTATGACCCATTGGCTTGGAGGAATGGGAATTATTGTTTTGGCAATTGCAATTCTTCCTCTTTTAGGAATTGGTGGAATGCAATTATTTTCAGCTGAAGCTCCAGGCAGTGGAATAAGCGGTGATAAAATGCACCCAAGGATTAGTTCTACGGCAAAAAGACTATGGTTTATTTATGTTGGGTTGACTTTTGCCGAAACACTTGCTTTAAATATTGCAGGAATGAGTTTTTTTGATGCAATTAATCACTCAATGAGTAATATAGCTACAGGCGGTTTTTCTACTAAAAATAATAGTTTAGCATATTGGAATGATATTCCTCAAATCCAATACATTGTTATTTTCTTTATGATTTTAGCTGGAACAAATTATTTGCTAATTTATTCAGCTCTACTAGGAAAATTTAAAAAACTTTTTACCAATACTGAGTTTATTTGGTATCTAACTGTTATTTCAATTTTTGTAATTGTAACTTCTTTTGTGCTATTTATCAATGTTGACCTGTCAGCATCAAATGTGAATCATCCTGAAATATATGGAAGATTAGAATCGAGTTTTAGGCATGCATTTTTCCAAATTGTAGCAATAATAACTACAACAGGATTTGTATCAGGCGATTTTGCTGGGTGGACTCCTTTTTTAACAATGTTGTTTTTTGCATTAATGTTTATTGGTGCATCTTCAGGATCTACGTCTGGAGGAATAAAAATATCCAGGCATTTGATATTAATTAAAAATGGATTTTTAGAATTTAAAAAAGCATTACATCCTAACGCTGTATTGCCTTTAAGATATAATCACTCAGTTGTTAAAAAAGAAGTTATTGTAAATATTTTGGCCTTTTTTATGCTCTATTTAATATTATTTGTGATTGGAGCTGGTGTTCTTAGTACCCAGGGGTTGGATTTTATTTCTGCAGTTGGCGGATCTGCTGCCTCAATTGGAAATGTTGGACCTGCAATAGGCTCACTTGGGCCAACCCTCAGTTATGAAGGATTGTCTGGGTTTGCAAAACTATGGTGTTCTTTTCTCATGTTGGTTGGAAGGTTAGAACTATTTACCTTGCTTATAATCTTTTCACCATATTTTTGGAAAAAAAATTAAGATAAAGCACTTTTTATTCGCTTCACAGCTTCAACAATGTTCTCTTTAGAAGCAGCATAACTAATTCTAATATTATCAGGGCATCCAAAGGCTTCACCTGTAACTGTTGCTACATGAGCTTTCTCTAAAAGAAACATTGCAAAATCAGATGAGTTTTTAATCTTAAATCCCTCTATAGTTTTTCCAAAGAATTTTGAAACATCTGGAAAAACATAGAAAGCTCCATCAGGATTATTTAAATTCAATCCATCAATTTCTGAAAGAAGATCAATTATAAGTTTTTTTCTTTGATTGAACTCATCGATCATATATGTGATTTGTGATACCTCAGCTTCTAAAGCTGCAATAGTAGCTTTTTGTGCAATACAATTAGCTCCACTGGTAACTTGTCCTTGAAGTTTGGTACATGCTTTTGCAATCCATTCAGGTGCTCCAATGTAACCAATTCTCCACCCAGTCATCGCAAATGCTTTCGCAACTCCATTAACAGTTATTGTTCTGTTGTACATTGAATCGATTTCAGCAAAGCTAAAATGCTTCACTCCATAGTTAATGTGTTCATAAATTTCATCAGATAAAATAAAAATATCAGGATATTTTTCTAAGACTGTTGCTATATTTCTAAGTTCCTTTTCAGTATATACAGTTCCACTAGGATTATTTGGTGAATTAAGAACAATCATTTTTGTTTTTGCATTAATTTTTTCCTCAATATTTTTTGCAGAAACTTTAAAATCTGTTGTGATATCGCTGTTTACCACTACTGGAACTCCATCTGCCATTTCAACTATAGCAGAGTAACTTACCCAAAAAGGAGCAAGTAAAATTACTTCTTCACCTGGATTCACCATAGCTTGTATTACATTAGCAATTGATTGTTTAGCACCAGTTGATACAACTATTTGATTAGTATTATAATTTAAATTGTTATCTCTAAAAAATTTTTTAGAGATTGCTTCTTTTAGATCAAGATATCCATCAACAGGTGTATATGAATTATAGTTATCATTAATAGCTTTGTTAGCTGCCTTTTTAATAAATTCTGGAACATTAAAGTCTGGTTCACCTAAACTTAACCCTATTATATCAATTCCTTTATTTTTTAATTCTCTTGCTTTTGCTGCCATTGCTAGAGTAGCAGAAGCAGGTAAATTATTTATTTTATCAGTTAAAAACTCCTTCATCTAAATTGGAAATATATAATTCAAAGATATTTAAAAATGAATTATTTTAGCTTTGAATGTCATTCAAATTAAATTCTTTTTTTAACCTAACTGATACTCAAATTAATGAGATAGAAGAATTTCATAAACAAATAATTTTTTGGAATGAGAGAATCAATTTAATCTCAAGAAAGGACATAGATAATTTTATTGTAAATCATGTGATTCATTCTTTATCAATCTCATGCTTTTTTAATTTTAATGATAATACAAGTATTTTAGACTTCGGAACAGGAGGTGGTTTGCCTGGAATTCCATTAGCTATTTGTTTTCCAAATGTCAAGTTTCACCTTGTTGATAGCATAAAAAAAAAGACAGATGTAGTAAATAAAATCACTAAGGATCTGAACCTGAATAATGTTGAAGTTACATGGGCTAATGTGAAAAATATTAATAAAAATTATGACTTTATAGTTTCAAGAGCAGTCGCTAAGTACCCTAAAATAAAAACTCTTTGCTCAAATAAGTTTTTAAACAAAAATTTAAATGATAAAAAAAATGGTTTTATTCTTTTAAAAGGTGATAATGCTAAAGCTGAATTTTGCCAATGTAAAGAATACTATGAGTTTTCAATCCATGATAAAATTCAACTAGATTATTACAAAACGAAAAAAATATTTTACGTACCTAATCCATATATTCATAAGGATAGCTAGTCGGAGGATTTTTAGTTCTACTAACTAATCTAGGACTTACCCATCTTAATAAATTTAATTTAGATCCAGCTTTGTCGTCAGTTCCTGAAGCACGACATCCTCCAAAGGGTTGCTGTCCAACTACAGCACCTGATGGCTTATCATTGATGTAGAAATTACCTGCACTATATTTTAATTTATTAAGAGCGTAGTTTATACTTTCCTCATCATTGGAAATAATAGCACCAGTTAGTGCATATTCAGATGTACTATCTACAACATCTAACATTGATTTCCAATCTTTATCATCATACTCAAAAATTGTAACGACCGGCCCAAAAATTTCTTCTCTCATTGTTTTAAATTGATGATCTGATGTTAAAATTATGGTTGGTTCTACAAAATACCCAACAGAATCATCGTAACCACCACCACAAAGAATTTCACAATCATTACTTGATTTTGCGTATTCAATATAATTTGAAATTCTTTCAAAGGCTTTGTCATGAATTACAGCAGTCATGAAATTGTTAAAATCAATTGGAGAGCCCATTTTGATAGTTTTTACCTGATCAATAACATTTGAAATGAGTTCATTGGAAATAGATTTAGGTAAGTATATTCTAGATGCCGCTGAACACTTTTGACCTTGATACTCAAAACCACCTCTTATTATAGCAGTAGCAGAAACTTCTAAATCTGCAGTTGGATGACAAAATATAAAATCTTTTCCTCCTGTTTCTCCAACTATTCTTGGATAATCTCTGTATGTATTTATGTTTTCTCCAATCTTTTTCCAAAGATGTCTAAAGATTGTTGTTGATCCAGTAAAATGTAATCCCGAAAATTCTTTATGAGATAGAGCTATGTTTGTAATCATTTCAGGATCACCTGTAATTAGATTAATTACACCTTTGGGAAGCCCGGCTTCTTCAAAAATATCCATAGTGATTTTTGCAGATAAGACTTGATTATCACTCGGTTTCCACAATACAACATTTCCCATTAAAGCTGCACTGGCACAAAGATTGGCTCCAATTGCAGTAAAATTAAAAGGAGTCACAGCATAAACAAATCCCTCTAAAGGTCTGTACTCAAGATTATTTTTTTTACCAGGACCATCAATTGGTTGTTCATTATAAATTTCAACTAGGTATTCTACATTAAATCTTAAGAAATCGGCTAATTCACATGCTGCATCAATTTCAGCTTGAAAAATGTTTTTCGACTGTCCTATCATTGTAGATGCAAGAATTTTAGTTCTATATTTTTTTGAGATTAAATCTGCTGCTTTTAAAAAAATATTACACCTTTCTTCCCAACTAGTTTCAGACCATGTTGTTTTATTTTTCAAAAGATTATCTATTGCGCTCTTAACATGACCTTCATTTGCCTGACAATATGTACCCACAATATTTTTATAATCATGGGGAGGAAGAATATTCTTTCTTTCTTCCGTAAAAATTTTTTCAGACCCTATGTATAAAGGTATGTCAGTTTTAGAATTGAACATGTTTTCATATTCTTCTTCAATATTTTTTCTTTCTACTGAATTTTTTAAATAAGAAAGAACAGGCTCATTGACTGCCTTGTAATCTTTTAATTTGCTCATTAGTTTAATATTTCGGGATGTGTTAGTTTGATAGTGGGGATATATGCTTTACATTGAGTAGATGTGTTAAGACAAATAATTTTAAAATATCCCATCACAGATGAAAGTCTAGTAATTGTTGAAAAATCTGTTTTTAATTTAATTTTTTTACCAGGCCTTATTATTGGTTTATTTTTTAGAAGCTTATTTAAATATTTTACACTATACAAATTAAAAATCTTCTTATGTCTAGATAAAATTTGAATAGTATTTTTTCCCTGATTATAAATAGTGATGATATTTCGAAATCTATATTTTTTCTTTTTTCCAAAAAAATAATAATTCATATAAAATGTCTCTACAGAAATTCTGATTCCCTTTATATTTTCAACACTAGTATTTTTTTTAATCATATGACACTAATTTACAATTTTTGATGAATTTTTTGACGCTACAGAAATAATTTTGAAGTATCCATCAAGACTATCTTTTTTATATAAAATTGCTGTGTAATTATTCTCAGTTTGCCAAAAATTTTTAATATCATTTTTTGAATCATTAATCACATATTTATAATTATAAAACCCCTGTTTTAATAATATTTTTTTTTCTAAGTATTTATCCTCAAAGTTTAGTTTAAATCTATCACCTATTTGATGTCTGTTGAAATCACCAACAATAAAAACATCATTTTTTAGTGGATTAATATTTAAATTTTTTGAGCTTAATTTAAAATGTACCAATGAGTACTCAGATTCATTCCTCGGATTATTAGTATTGCTATATGTTTTAAAGCTTCCATTTAAATCATCCTCTAGTGAATATTTATTTTCTAATACATCAGGATACAAAATAGTTTCATAGTTCTTATTAATCTTTACTTCCATTATTTCAGAACTTGAATTTAATATTTTAGAATTATCAAAATTTAGATATTCTAGTCCAGCATCGAAAATTAAATTATCATAAATAAAATTTCCCGCTATGGAGTAGTCAGGTTTATATAAAACTAATGGATTAGTTAAATCATTGTTCTTATAAATTACCATTACATAATCATATTGATTCGAATTAATTTGACAATTATCGCACGGGATGGTAACTTTTAATTGATGGGAACTTTCAGTGTAATTTAAATTATCAGTTCTAGTTATTTCAATTATTCCAGTGGAACTTTTTTCAGTAATTATAAGTTTTTCATTAAATATTAGATTTCCATAATTGTCATTGACAATAATATTATAATTGCCACTTTTTTTAATTTTAAACTCATTATTTGATAAATTAAATTGATAGTTGATGTACTCTTGAATGGTATTATATGAGTTCTGGTAATTTTTTATTCTAACATTATCGTAGCCGTTTAGAAATTCATTTTTTCTAATTTTTGATTTGTTCCATTTATAATCATTATGTTCAATTTCCAAATAGAAATTTTGAGCTGTGCTATTTAAATGATCAAATGATAAAACAATATCATCATTTATATCAAAAATCAATTTTTTCTTGCCTGATTTTAGATCAAATAGTTCTATGCTTTTAATATTTTTTTCCTGGCAGTAAATCAAATTAAGGCACGAAAAAAAAACTACTAAAATTTTTAAAAAATAATTCACAAAAAATTGTTGAAAAATCTAGTTAATATTAACAAAAAATATTTCACAAAAAAACATTTAATTAATACATTTGCTGCGAACAATAAGATTTATGTCCAAAGGAATAAGGATAACAAAAGGGTTATCCATAAAAATTAAAGGTTCGCCGAAAAATCAAATAGAAAATTTACCTCTAGCAAGTACTTACGCTTTCAACTTAAATGATTTCCATCTTCATGTTCCAAAACTAATTTTAAGAGAAGGTGATAGTGTAAAAAGAGGGACACCAATTTTCTATGCAAAATCTAACGAAAAATTAAAGTTTGTTTCACCAGTTTCAGGTACTGTAAAAGAAATAGTTAGGGGAGAAAGAAGAAAAATTCACAACATAATTATTGATTCAGATGGAAATGATAATTTTGTTAAACATAAACCTCCAGTATTAGATAATTCTTCAGTTCAAGAATTAATTGATTTTTTACTAGAAGCTGGAGTATGGCCTCTGATTAATCAAAGGCCATTTGATATAATTGCAGATCCAAATATTTCACCAAAAGCAATTCATGTATCATGTTTTGATTCTTCGCCATTAGCAGTTGATTATGAATTTATGTTGAAAGATAGATTGTCTGAAATAAAAGCTGGATTAGATTACTTAGATAAAATTGTAAACGGAGAGCTATTCCTCGGACTAAAAAGTTGTCAAGAATTATTTCAAAAGGAATTTTCAAATTACAAAACAAACTTATTTGATGGCCCTCACCCATCTGGAAACGTTGGAGTGCAAATCCATCATGTTAATCCTATAAATTCTGGTGAAGTTGTATGGACATTGAAATTAGAAGATATTGCAGTCATAGGAAAGTTAATCTTAAAGGGTGAATATTTACCTGATAGAATAGTTGCTGTGACAGGTCCACCAGTAAAAAACCCAAAATACTTTAATTTGAGAACTGGGGCAAATTTAGATTCAGTAATCAATAACGTAGAAATTGATAATAAAAATGATGTTAGGTTCATAAATGGAGATGTATTATCGGGTTATAAAGTTAATAGTATAGGATATCTTGGTCACTACAATAATAAATTATCTGTTTTAAGAGAAGGAAACCAATATAGGCTTTTTGGGTGGATTCCTTTTATTAATAATACTGTTCCAAGTATATATAAAACATCTTTTTCTTGGTTATTCAATAATAAAGAAAAAGATTATGACACCAATTTGAATGGTGAGGAAAGAGCATTTGTTGCTACTGGTGAGATGGAAAGTATTTTTCCTATGGATATATACCCAATGCAACTCATAAAAGAGTGTATGATTGGTGATATCGAAAAAATGGAAAAATTGGGAATTTATGAAGTTTCCCCTGAAGATTTTGGACTTATTGATTACTCATCCTCATCTAAAATTGAAGCTCAAACAATAATTAGACAGGGATTAGACTATATATATAAAGAAACACAATAAAATGAAGATCAGGGAAATATTAGATAACTTAAAAAAACCTTTTGAAAAAGGACAAAAACTTGAAAAATTTTATCCGGCATTTGATGCTTTTGAAACATTTTTGTTTGTTCCTAACCATACTTCAAAAACTGGAGCTCATATTAGGGATGCAATTGACTTAAAAAGAGTTATGATAACTGTAATCATTGCTTTAATGCCTGCATTGATTTATGGTATTTACAACACTGGTTTTCAGTATTTATCTCAAACACCGGATTCATTTACAACACTTGATGCAATAATTCACGGATCCAGTAAAGTTATTCCTATGATTGCTGTTTCCTATATTGTTGGCTTATCAATCGAATTTCTCTTTGCTATATGGAGAGGGCATCAAGTAAATGAAGGTTATCTTGTTACAGGCTTGTTAATTCCGATGATTATGCCTGTAGATATTCCTCTTTGGATGGTGGGAGTTTCAGTTGCCTTTGCGGTTATCATTGGAAAAGAAGCATTTGGAGGAACTGGTATGAATATTTTAAACCCAGCTTTAACTGCTAGAGCTTTTGCTTTTTTTGCATATCCAACATATATGTCTGGTAATCAAGTTTGGGTTTCTGAAGCATCCAATGTAGATGGAGTTTCGGGCGAAACAATTTTGGGAATGTTAGCTGCTGGAAATTCAACTGAACAGTTTGGAATAATGGAAATGTTTATTGGAAATATACCTGGATCAATTGCTGAAACCTCAACATTAATGGTTTTAATTGGAGCTTTCATTTTAATTTATACGGGAGTTGGAAGCTGGAGAATTATGGTTGGAGGAGTTTTAGGTGCTGCAATTACAGGTATGCTATTTAATCTGTGGGGTGCAAATGCATTAATGAGCTTTGATTGGGCACAACACCTAATAGTTGGCGGTTTTGCTTTTGGAATTGTTTTTATGGCAACAGATCCGGTTTCTGCAGCTCAAACTCAAAAAGGTAAATGGATTTACGGAATTCTAGTTGGAATACTTTGTATTTTAATTAGAGTATTTAATCCTGCATACCCTGAAGGAGTTATGCTTGCTATATTACTTATGAATGTTTTTGCTCCAACAATTGATCACTATGTAATTGAAGCTAGTGTAAAACGAAGAGAAAAAAGATCATTAAATCTTAAAACTTCATAATGAATAGAGAATCAAATAGTTATACCTTTTTATTTATTGGAGTTATGATTGTTGGTATAGCATCAATTTTAGCATATACTTCTCAAACACTTAAGCCACTTCAGAAAGAAAATATTAGAAAGGAAAAAATGCAAAATATTCTTTCAACTGTTGGTGTCAATGTCTCGCCTGAGGAAGCAGAAGAATTATATAATCAATATGTCATTGAAGAATTATCTCTTAGAAATGATGGGACCGTTAATGAAAATTTAAATCCCTTTTCAGATATTAATTTAGCAAAAGAACTTAAGAAAGATTATTCAAATCAACATTTTCCCCTCTATGTTGCAGAAATAGATTCTGAAAAGTTTTACATTATTGAATTAAGAGGAGTTGGTCTTTGGGATGCAATTTGGGGATATATGTCGCTTAAAAGTGACTTTAACACAATTAATGGTGTTTCTTTTGATCACAAAGGAGAAACCGCAGGTCTAGGTGCAGAGATAACAAAAGATTGGTTTAAAGACAGCTTTGTAAATGAAAAGGTTTTTAACGAAAATGGAGATTTAGTAGGTATTACTGTTCTTAAAGGAAATAACGACCCAAACAATACTGACAAAGATGATCACGAAGTTGATGCGATTTCAGGATCAACTATCACTGGAGATGGTGTTACAGATATGATTATCGAAAGGTTGAATAATTACCTTCCTTATCTTAAAAAATTAAATATTGCTCAACTATAATGAAGGATAAACCAAAAAATAAAAAACCTATTTTTCTTTTCATTGGCAAGGACAAAGAACCATTATTTTCAAAAAAAAATAAAAAGCTTCTTTCTGATCCTTTAGACGATAATAACCCGATAACAGTTCAAGTTTTAGGTATTTGCTCTGCATTGGCTATTACAGTTCAATTGGAGCCAGCTATAGTAATGACCATGTCTGTTATTTTTGTTATGGCATGTAGTAATGTTATAATTTCTGTTTTAAGAAATTTAATCCCCAACAGAATTAGAATTATTGTTTTTCTTGTTGTTATTTCTTCATTAGTTGCTCTAGTTGATCAATTTTTAAAGGCATATGCATATGAGGTTAGTAAGGAATTATCCATTTTTATTGGTTTAATTGTAACGAATTGTATAATAATGGGTAGGCTAGAAGCATTTGCATTAGGGAACGGGGTTTGGAAATCATTTTTAGATGGTATTGGTAATGCATTTGCTTATGGTGTTATTCTGATTTTAGTTGCATTTTTTAGAGAATTATTGGGCTCTGGAAATTTGATGGGAGTTCAGGTTATCCCTGATTTTATTTATGAAATGGGTTATGAAAATAATGGTTTAATGCTCCTTTCACCCATGGCTTTAATTACTGTTGGAATCATTATTTGGATTCAAAGATCTAGAAATAAAAAATTAATTGAACAAGGCTAATTGAAATACTATGTGGGAACAATACGCTAACTTATTTATTAAAAGTATTTTCATTGAAAATATGGTTTTTGCATATTTCTTAGGAATGTGCTCTTATCTTGCTATTTCAAAAACACTAAAAAATGGTGTTGGAATGGGCTTAGCTGTAATTTTTGTTTTAACAATTACAGTTCCATTAAATTACTTAATATATGAGTATCTTCTTGTAGATGGTGCTCTTGCTTGGATAGGCCCTGAGTATGCTGAACTTGATTTAAGTTTTTTAAGCTTAATTATGTTTATTGCTGTGATCGCATCTATGGTTCAGTTAGTTGAAATGATTATAGAAAAATTTTCACCTTCACTTTATGGATCATTAGGAATTTTTTTACCTCTAATTGCAGTTAATTGCGCAATCCTTGGTGGTTCTCTATTCATGCAGATAAAAGATTTTTCTGGTGTCTCTGAAGCTGCTGTGTATGGATTTGGATCTGGAATTGGTTGGTTTTTAGCTATTGTAGCTATTGCAGCAATTCGTGAAAAAATTGCTTATTCAAATGTTCCTGCTCCACTAAAAGGATTGGGAATTACATTTATAATTACTGGTCTAATGGCCCTTGGGTTTATGAGTTTTATGGGAATTAAATTATAGTTTATGAGCGTTTATACTTACATATTAATAAGTACTATTATTTTTATTTTAATCATATATATATTGGTTGCTATGCTATTAGGTGTAAAAGCAAAGCTTCTTCCATCTGGACCAGTTAAGATTCTCATTAACGAAGAAAAAGAAATTGAGGTTAATTCTGGCAGTACGTTGTTAAGTACCTTAGGTGACAATAAAGTTTTTTTACCATCTGCTTGTGGCGGTGGAGGTACTTGTGTTCAATGTAAATGTATTGTTAGTGAAGGAGGAGGCGAAATTTTACCAACTGAAAAGCCTCACTTTTCAAGAAAAGAAATTAAAGAAGGATGGAGACTTGGTTGTCAAGTAAAAGTTAAAGAGAATATGAATATTCATGTTCCTGAAGAAGTTTTTGGAATTAAGAAATATGAGGCTAAGGTTGTTAGAAACTATAATGTTGCCTCCTTTATTAAAGAATTTGTTGTTGAGATTCCTGAAGAGATGAATTATAAGGCTGGAGGTTACATCCAAATTGAGATTCCTAAATGTGAGGTTGATTATAGTAATATTGACATTACTTCTCATCCAGATGAACATCCCGATGATCCTGAAAAATTTAAACTTGAGTGGGACAAATTTGGTTTGTGGAATCTAAAAATGAAAAATGATGAAAGTGTTGAAAGGGCTTACTCCATGGCTTCTTACCCTGCTGAAGGAAAAGAAATTATGTTGAATGTTAGAATTGCTACTCCGCCGTGGGACAGAGGGAAAAATTCTTGGATGGATGTTAATCCAGGAATTGCATCTTCTTACATATTTGACAAAAAACCAGGTGACACTGTAACTATTTCTGGACCTTACGGAGAATTTTTTATAAATGAATCAGATGCTGAAATGTTATATGTTGGAGGTGGTGCAGGTATGGCACCAATGAGATCTCACCTATATCATTTATTTAGAACTATAAAAACAGGCAGGAAAGTTACATTTTGGTATGGAGGAAGATCAAAGCGAGAACTTTTTTATTTAGACCATTTTAAAGCTTTAGAAAAAGATTTTCCAAACTTCAAATTTTACATTGCATTATCTGAACCTCTTGAGGAGGATAATTGGAAAGTAAAAGAAGGAATAGATGGAGAAGGTGACGGATTTATTGGTTTTATTCATCAAGCTGTAATTGATAATTATTTAAATCATCATGAATCACCAGAAGATATTGAAGTATATTTCTGTGGACCTCCATTAATGAATCAAGCTGTTGATAAGATGGCTCTTGACTTTGGAGTTCCTCAAGAAAATATAAGATTTGATGATTTTGGTGGATAATCTAAGAAAAAGCTTTTTTGCTTTATCCTTTCTAATACTTTTTACTTCTTGCTCAAATAAAATCCAACTTAACAATCTTAATGGATATACTTTTGGTACTTATTATGACATTAAGTTTTTTTCAGAATCAAAAAATTTTGATGAATCTGATTTAGATTCGATTTTCCAGGAATTTAATAGTTCACTTTCGACTTACATTAGTTCATCTGTAATTTCAAAGATTAACTCAAATGATGAGTATTTTGTTGATGACTTATTTATTGATGTTTATAACAAGTCAAAAGCAATTTATGAATTAACAGAAGGCTATTTTGATCCGACTATAGGATTATTACTAGAATATTATGGTTTCGGTCCACCTAATAATTTTGATTTTAAAAAATACTCATTTTCTGAAATACTTAGTTCTGTAGGGTTTGATAAAACCAGATTAAGTTCTGACACTATAATCAAAGATAATAAGCTCACTAAGCTGGATTTTAATGCTATTGCCAAGGGATACGCTGTTGATATTATAGCTTCAGCGATGGATAAAAAAAATATTGATAATTACTTAATAGATATTGGTGGAGAAATTAGATCAAAAGGAAGTAATATTAATAAAAATGAATTTTGGAAAGTAGCCATAAATAATCCTGATTTGAATAGTGAAGATAAATATTATAAAATCTTAAATCTTAATAATTTGTCAATTGCTACATCAGGAAATTACAGGAATTATAAAATTGATAGTATTACAAAAAAAAAATATGTTCACGTAATCAATCCCATTACCGGAAAATCTGAGCAGGGTAATATACTAAGCGTCTCAGTTTTATCTAAGTCATGTTTTAAGGCTGATGCTTATGCAACAGCAATGATGTTGGGAGACATAGAATATGCAATTGATCTCACAAATAGAGTAGGGGAGATTGAAAGTTTTATAATTTATGTTGATTCAAATAATGATATTTCCGATTACTCTTCTGATGGATTTATGAAAAACATTATTAATCCTTGAAACATACAGGTATTGTCCCTGCATTCTTAATTGAAAATTTAGTTATTTCTTCTTGAGTTAAAGTAGATAAATAATTAACATTAACAGATCTGAAACCTATTTTATTAAGCTTTTTAAAGTAATCTTTTCCATACATTCTTAGATGGTCATATTGTCCAAAAAGTTTATTTCTTAATTTTTTGTCATCTATATCTCGTCCGTCTAATGTTTTTTCTTTATTGTAATCAATTGGAACTTGAAGTATTGCAATTCCACCTTTTCTAAGAACTCTAAAAATTTCATTCATTGCCATTTGGTCATCATATACATGTTCAAGTACGTGATTACATAGAATATAATCAAATTGATTATCATTGAAGGGCAAATTGCAAATATCACCTTTTATATCTGCCAATGGAGATTCCAAATCAAATGTTATGTATTTCTTGAAATGGCTTTTAAAATTTGAATAAAAGCATTGTTCTGGAGCAACATGAAGAATGCTACTTTCTTCATTAAAAAAATTTGTTTCTTTTTTTAAGTATAACCATAATAATCGATGTCTTTCTAGTGAAAAAGTTCCTGGACTCAAGGCAAATGATCTTACTATATTGTAGCCATAAGGAAAAAAATATGAATAAGATTTGTTATTTATAGGATCTCTAAACCTTGATCCAGTAAAAACTAAATTTAGAATTGGTTTAATAGAGTTACTAATTGAAATTAGTAATGTTCGAGGAAAAAAGTTTAATAAAAATTTAACTAAAGATTTCATTACAGAAACTCTGATTCTTCCTGTGAATCAATTCCAAGTGATTCATAAATATATTTAAAAGTTGAAAGTAATTTAGGTTTACCATCAATCATAGCTACATTATGTTCGAAGTGTGCACTAGGTTTTCGATCTGCAGTTAATATAGTCCAACCATCTTTTAGATATTCAACTTTCTCAGTTCCCAGATTAATCATTGGCTCAATAGCTAACACCATTCCATCAACTAATTTTTTGCCATTTCCTCTTTTTCCAAAATTAGGAACCTCAGGTTTTTCATGCAAATCTTCACCAAGACCATGGCCAATTAAATCTTTAACGACACCATAGCCATTATCTTCATTAAACTTCTGAATTGCATAACTAATATCTCCAACTCTATTTCCTGATTTAAACTCCCTAATACCAGCATAAAGAGACCCCTTTGTCGATAATAAAAGTTTTTTTACGTCATTTGAAACATCACCAACTTCAAATGTGTATGCATGGTCACCATAAAAACCATTTTTTAATACACCACAATCAATTGAAATTATATCTCCATTTTCAAAAGGTTTATCATTAGGAATACCGTGAACAACTTCATTGTTGGGACTTACACATAAAGTATTTGGAAATCCATACATGCCAAGAAATCCTGGTTTAGCATTATTATCTCTTATAAATTCTTCAGCAAGTTTATCTAATTTTTTGGATGTACACCCAGGTTGAATTTCTTTAGCTATCAATCCTAGTGTTTTTGAAACTAGTTGAGCACTCTCTCTTATTAATTCGATTTGTTCTAGTGATTTTAATTTAATTTTCTTAGAATCCATAATAAGCATTTTCGTAACCAGAATCACTCAGAATACTTAGTAGATCTTTTTCAAGAGTTTCAATTGTTAACTCAACAATTCTATTGAATTCTATATCATCCTTGTAAAAGATTATTGTAGGCACGTTAATTATTTCATAAATCTTGTCATGATCATATGGTGAGTTTTTTTCATGATCAAGCCCAATAAATTCAATTTTATTTTTTTTGAACTTTAACTTATCCATTACCTTAAGAAACTGTGGAACAAGCAGCCTGCTATCATCGCACCAGGTACCCATTACAATTTTTATTTTAAGGTTGTTTTTTAAGTATGGTTTTATATTATTGATAGTTGTTACATCAAGTTTGTAATTATTATAATTTATATTAAATGAATCTTTTAAAAAAGGATGATTTGAATATTCACTTCTTGAAAAATCACCAATCAAGTCGTAATAATCCAATTCTTCATTTTGAGAAGATTTTTTATTGTTGTTACAACTAATAAGTATTGCAAATATTAATAATGTTATTTTTTTCATATTAAAACTTTTCCGTTCATTTCATTTGGAATTTCTAAATCCAAAACCTTAAGTATTGTGGGTGCTATGTCAGCTAAAATACCATTGCTTATTTTTTTAATTTTTTTATCAACTAAAATTATTGGCACAGGATTCATCGTATGAGCTGTATTTGGAGAACCATCATCATTTATCATCATATCACTGTTTCCATGATCTGCAATCACAATAATAGTATAATTATTTTCAACTGAGGTTGTTATTAATTTTGACAAACATTCATCAACAACTTCACAAGCTTTTACAGCAGCTGAAAAATCTCCTGTATGACCAACCATGTCAGGATTGGCAAAATTTAAGCAAATAAAATCAGGTTCATTAGACTCTATTTCTGGTATAATTGATGCAGTAATTTCATAAGCACTCATTTCTGGTTTCAAATCATAAGTTGCAACCTTTGGCGAGGGACACATTATTCTTTTCTCACCATTGAAAGGATTTTCTTGTCCACCATTGAAAAAGAAAGTAACATGAGGATATTTTTCAGTCTCAGCTATTCTTACCTGCTTCAAATTGTTTTTTGATAAAATTTCACCAAGCGTATTTTTAATATTTTCGTTCTTGTAGATACAATCTATATTCTTATAATCATCGTTATAGCTTGTCATAGTTAAAAACTTAAGTTTCATTTTTGACATAGATTGTTCTTCCAAATCACTTTGACTAAGCACTTCGGTTAACTGTCTGCCTCTGTCTGTTCTAAAATTGAAGAAAATCACTACATCTTCATTATTAATTAAACTTGATTTTAGATTATCATTATTATGAATTATTATTGGTTCTATAAATTCATCAGTAATTCCATTTTCATATGATTGCTCAATAGATTTAACTAAATCAGTTGACTTATTTCCAATTCCATTAACAATTAAATCATAAGCCTTTTTTGTTCTTTCCCATCGCTTATCTCTATCCATCGCATAATATCTCCCACATAAACTTGCTAGTTTTGCAGGATAATCTTTTATGTAATTGATTAAATCACTAATTTGTTTTGAACCTGATTTAGGATCAACATCTCTTCCATCAGTAAATGCGTGTACAAATAATTTTTTTAATCCAAAGTCGCTAGCTGTTTTTATAAGGTACTTTAGATGAGATGAATGGGAATGAACTCCACCATCAGAAACTAATCCTAAAAAATGAACTGATTTATTATTTTCTTTCGCATAGTTGAATGCATTTTTTAATACGGGATTATTTTTGAGTTCGTTTTCATCAATATCTTTATTTATACGCGCAAGTTCCTGATATACAATTCTTCCAGCTCCAATGTTGATGTGTCCAACTTCACTATTACCCATTTGACCTCTGGGAAGACCAACATTATTTCCATGTGTTAGTAATTCAGCATTTGGATAACTATTCATAAGATGGTCAAAAAAGGGTGTTTTTGCACTACTTATTGCAGAAACATTTGGATTTTTTGAAATGCCCCATCCGTCAAGGATTGCTAACACACATTTTTTTCTATTTGACAAAACTTACTTTTAATGCAAATTTAAGTATATAATTATTATCTATGGTAGAAGAACCGGGTTAACTCCTTTAACAAATTCACTAATATATTTCTGTATGAAATCTTTAGAAATAAATTCTTTACCCTCCATTTTAGTGGTTAAAATAATAGAACTGATATCATTATTTAAGAAAATATTTAAAAGTTCAACAGAAACTGGTTTATAGCTGTAATGCCAAGGTTCATACTCAAATCCTTTTCTATTTTTATCATTTACATAGGTTAAATAAAAACCAAATCTTTCCGAGTTTACATCCATCCATTTTTTTAATTTAGTAAAAATCCCATTTTCATATTTTTCAGTTAATAATACATCTTCTTCATCTTTATATTTTTCATCTGAAGCATCAATAATGTCTATTTCTGTTCCCCAATGATGTCTTGAGGTTCCAGGCACAGTTGAAAATCTAATAATTTCTTCAATTGCTTTTGTTGGACTTAATTTATATTCAGCAGTATATTTTTTGTATTTGTTATCCCAAATAAGCATTTGTCTTTTAAAGTCTCTAAATCCCGAAACAATTTTTATATCAATGCCATCTTCCAGTGCTGCTTCATGCATTTTGTTAAATGCAATTAGTGTATTTTGTTCCAACATGATTGTATCCCCAACAATATGCGAATCATCAATACCCATTAAATTCTTTAAATCATATTTTTGACTAAGATTCATATTTGAATAAATCAATAATAAAACTAAAATTACCAATTTTAAACTTTTCATAATTTTTTATACATCAAATAGTGTAATCCTATTTCATTTATAACATAACTGATTTTTGAGTTTGAATAATTAAGTTTTAAGTAAAATAAAACAGCACTTTCTCTTGCATTCATCCAAAGATAATTAACTCCAATATCCTTAAGTTGATTTTCAACAAAATTTACAATTGTTTTTCCGATTCCATTGTATTGAAATTCTTTATCAACAAATAATCCCCTTAATTGATAACAATTAGTGAGTTTTTTCTTTTTGCATTTATTTTTCATTACAGATACTCCACCTACCAAAGTATTTCCACTAAATGCTCCAACGTGGAAAGATTTAATATCTGTATCACTTGGGAATCTACATAAATTAGGATCTAAATTGTTTCTAAGAATTTTACTCCTTAAATTAAGTAGATCCTCAGATTTGACTATTTTTAATGAAAGATTCAATTATATCAAATTTAATCTTAAATTGTTATTGAAACAAGCGGGAGTAGCTCAGTTGGTAGAGCGTCAGCCTTCCAAGCTGAATGTCGCCGGTTCGAACCCGGTCTCCCGCTCGATAATCTTATGAAAAAAAAATTTTACATTACAATTATCACATTAATGTTGTCATTTTCTGTCTTTTCACAGAATGATTATAGAACTTGGATTAAAGGAAAAGTTTTATATCAAAATACTAATGTAGCAGCTGCTAACGTAATAAATAATACTTCTCAAGAAGCAACTACAACTAATTCGGATGGTGAATTTGAAATTGAAGTTAAATTAAATGACAGGCTTCTGTTTTCATCTGTTCAGTATCAGATTAGAGAATTAATTATAACAAAAGAAATTCTGCAGAAAAATAGAATCGTCATTGATGTTAATGAAAAAGTAACTGAACTAGATGAAGTAGTAGTAACACCTGAAAATAGGCAGAAGTTTTTGGATTTAAAGGAAGAAGAATTTAAAAGATTTGATTATTCAAGTGATAAATCAACAAGAGTTGTAAATGTTATTAATGAACAAGGTAAACTAAGAAATGGAATCAATTTTATTAATCTATATAAATTAATTTCAGAATCTTTAAAAAATAAAACTTCTGAGAGTGAAGTAAACTTTGATTATAACCCTAGTGATCTTCTCAGAGAAGTTTATGATGATTTGTTCTTTACTAACAGTTTAGGAATTAATAAAGACAAAATCAATGAGTTCTTATTATTCTGTGATGATAATTTTCCTTCGAAAATTTTACTTAAGAAGGAAAATGAATTTGAGTTAATAGATTTTCTGGTTAAACAAAGTAAAAAATTTAATAGAGTTGCGAGTAAAGAATAGTATAGTAATTATTTTTCTTCTTTTTACATCTTTTCTTATTTCACAAGAATCAAAAATTAAAACATTTAATGGTCAAGTAATAAATGATGATGTTGAGAAAAGTGGTATAGTTGTTATAAATAAAAACTCTGGTGGAAAAGTCATTACGAACAAAGATGGATATTTTCAAATTGGAGTTAGATTGAATGACTCAATATATCTTCGTTCCGTACAAATTAAAACACATTATATTATTGTAAATGAAGATGTTTTTAAATCTGATTCAATTAAGGTTAACTTGGAACCATTAGTTAACCAACTCGGCAATGTAACAGTTAAGCCTTACGATCTTTCTGGGGATTTAATGTCTGACATAAAAAAAGTGGAGAAAAAAGAGAGAATAAACTTCGATGATGTTGGTGTTCCTGGGTTTAAGGGTAAAAGAGAAGAAAAAATTGCTTATAAAAGCACAGGTAACTTGATATTAAACGCTCTTTTGCTACCATTAACTCCATTTGATATTGAAGGTGCATACAAACAGCTCTCTGGTTATTATAAAAATTTAAAAATTGCAAGAGGGTTAGAAAAAAGATATGAATCAATCGCAGGTATAATTCAATTCTACGGTATAAATTATTTTAAATCTAGATATAATTTAAATGACTCTGATCTTTTTGAGTTTATTTTGGGTGCTGTTGAAAATTATGATATTGAAAATAATTTTAAGAATTCTAATCATGGATTAGTTCTTGAAGATTTTAATAAATTTTATGCATCAATTAATAACTAAGTTTTTCTCCATTCTTTTCTTAATTTTTGTAGTACATAAATACTACGTTAGTACTACCTTAATTGATCTTGATGAAGAATCTAATTATTTTGAAATTACAATTAAGACTTTTTATGATGATTTAGAAACTGAACTTAAACTTTCAAACATTGATTATGAGATACAATACGATCAAATTAATGAACTCTATGAAGAATATCTATTAGCTAAATTTATTTTGACATCTAATTATAATGAAATTAAATATGAATATTTAGGTTTTGAAAAAAGAAACGATCAAATTAACCTGTATTTACAAGTTAAATCAAGTAATGTAGTGGATAAATTATCAATTCAAAATAAAATTTTGTATAAATCGTTTTCAACCCAAAAGAATATAGTTTTATATAGACATAAAAAATCTAGAAAAAGTTTTATTCAAGATCAAAACAATCAAATAAGTTCAATTAAAATAAATCGATAAAAAATTTATATTTTTAACTAAATTTTCCCATATGAGAATAATCAAATTGTCTTTAATATCATTATTTTTTTTAATACCCCTAAACTTGATCTCGCAAGATTCTAAAATCAATGAGAATATTAATACAAATAAGTTTCGTCAGCTTTATCAAGAATTTTCATCACCTAATATGTTTAGAACCGCATCTGGTGCACCAGGACCTGCTTATTATCAACAACAAGCAGACTATAAAATAAATATTGAATTAGATGATAAGAATAAAAAAATATATGGTCAAGAAGTAGTTACATACACAAATAATTCACCAGACCAGCTAGACTATTTATGGCTTCAACTTGATCAAAATGTAAGAAAAAAGGATTCTCCAAGTTTAATAAGAGATAGTGATTTTATTGACGCAGCCTACATACCTGACGCTTTTGATAATCAGTTCTTAACTGAACCATTTGATGGTGGTTTTAATATTGAATACGTTAATGGAATTGACAATAAGCCACTAGATTATATTATAAATCAAAC
>SGZB01000010.1 GCA_004321735.1 Flavobacteriales bacterium
GGTATAACTGAGGATACTGATGCGATTTCAATAGTTGTTTCTGAGGAAACTGGAAAAATTTCATACATAAAAAATGGTGAATTTATAGAGTTTAAAAACAATGAACAATTAAGAGATATTTTATTAGACGACCTCGCCAATTAATTCATCTTTTTGAAATTGTAGTTCATACAGTTTTTTATAAAATCCATTCTCTATACTAATCAATTGTTTATGAGAACCACTCTCAACTATCTTACCATTTTCTAGGACAATAATCTTATCTGAATTTAATATTGTTGATAATCTATGTGCGATAATAATTGATGTTTTATTTTGAATTATTTTAGATGTTGCATACTGTATTAACTTTTCAGTTTTACTATCAATAGAAGATGTTGCCTCATCTAAGATTAAGATTCTAGGATTACTCAGATATGCTCTCAAAAATGAAATTAATTGCTTTTGCCCTTCAGAAAGCATAACACCTCTTTCACGTACGTTATAATAGTATCCTCCAGGAAGTTTATTAATAAAGTCATGAATACCAATTTCTTTTGCAGCTTTTTTGACATCATCAATTGAGATATTAGGGTTAAATAATGTTATGTTGTTAAATATTGAATCTGCAAATAAAAATATGTCTTGCGTTACTAAAGAAATCTGAGATCTTAAATTTTTCAAGTCTATCTCTTTAATATTTTTATTATCAATAAATATATTACCAGAGTTACTTTCATAAAATCTCAATATCAAGTTAATTAAAGTAGTTTTACCAGAGCCTGTTGAGCCGACAATAGCTACTTTTTCACCACTATTTATACTTAGATTTAATTTATCAAAAACAGGCTTACTTTCTGAGTAATAAAAACTTAGTTCATCAAATTTAATTTTACCCTCAATTAAGTTATTTTTTTTAGTTGTATGATTTTTTATAAAGTCTGAAGTATCTAAAATATTAAATACTCTGTTTGCTGCAACCATTCCCATTTGTAGCGTATTAAATTTATCAGCAATCTGTCTCAGAGGTCTAAACAACATCTGTGATAATTGAATAAATAAAAATATTGTTCCTATGGTAACTCCCGAAAACTCAACTCCAACTAATCGTCCACCAAACCAAACTAAAAGTCCTATTGTAATTGATGTTGATATCTCAGCTATTGGGAAGAAAATTGAATTATACCATACTGTTTTCAACCAAGCATTTTTATGTTTTTCATTAATTTTTATGAAAGAATTTTGCTCTACTTCTTCTCTATTAAATATTTGAATTTCTTTAATACCACTTATTCTTTCTTGAACAAAAGAATTTAAATTTGCAACCTCACTTCTAACCTCATTAAAAGCTGATTTCATAGCTCTTTGAAAAAAACGTGTAGCAATTAAAATAAATGGTAAAACAGCAAAAACAATAATTGAAAGTTTAAAACTCAAATAAATCATAACTGAAATAACAGAAAGCATTAAGATCAGATCAGCAAAAATCATAAAGAGACCTTGACTAAATATACTCGCAATGGTTTCCATATCATTGACAGATCTAGTAACAAGTCTTCCTACAGATGATTTATCGTAATAGGACATTTTAAATTTTATAATTCTTGAAAACAGTTTTGTTCGAATATCAAAAACTACTTTTTGTCCGAGAATATTCGTAAAATAAACAAATAAAAATTGAAATATTACTTGAAATATTAACACTGCAAACATTAAAGAAATAATGTAAACCAGGCCTGAATAATTTTTAAGAGTTATGTAATCATCAACTCCTATTTTGAGTAGATACTGACTTAAAATTGAAAAAACAGAAATTAATATTGCAGATATTGTGACAAATATAAAATTAGGCTTGTAAGGTTTAACAAATTCTAATAATCTAAAAAAGAGCTTAATGTTAAACTTATTATTCATCTAAGTAATTTAATTAATATCATATTCAACGTCAGTTAAATACAGTCCATGGGCAGGAACCGAGTACCCCGCTTTGGCTCTGTTTTTAGAAAGAATAACATCATTAAACTGATCAATTGTAATTATATTTTGACCAACTTCAATTAATGTACCAACAATAGCCCTGACCATATTTCTCAAAAATCTATTTGCTTTTATCTTGAAAATAAAAGTATTATCATCGACTTGAGTCCAAGAAGCTTCTTGGATATCGCAAATGTAGGTCTTAACATCTGTTTTTGATTTGCTAAAAGACTTAAAATTATCATTACTCAACAAATATTTACATGCTTCATTCATTTTTTTGATATCAAGTTTATTTTTTAAGAGATACGCTCTTTTTTGCATAAATGGATCCTTTCTATTTATTAATAGATAACGATATGTTCTAGATAAAGCACTAAATCGTGCGTGATCATCATCATTAACACGAAAAATATTTCTTACACCTATGTCATTGGGAAGAAATGAATTCAATTGATGAATAGTTTTTAAACAATCAAATTCTTTATCGTAATCAAAATGAGCAAACATTTTTTTTGCATGAACTCCAGTATCAGTTCTTCCAGCAGCAGTTAATGAAATATTTGAACTTAAAATTTTTGAGATACAGTCCTCAAATCTTTCTTGTATTGAAGTTTGGGATGGTTGTCTTTGCCATCCATGATAATTTGATCCATTATATGAAAACTCAATGAAAAATCTCAAGTTAAAGTCTAAATATTATTATATTCAAATATAGTTATTAGGACATTCAGTTGAGTGAAAAAAGTTTTAGTTATTTCAGATACGCATAGTTACATTGATGATAGAATTATTAAATATGCCTCAGAAGCTGATTATGTTATTCATGCAGGTGATATAGGCACTTTTGATGTTATAAGGAAATTAAAATCTGTAAGTAAAGTACTTTTTGTTTATGGAAATATCGATGGTAATGAAATTAGATCGGAAAGCAATAAATTTGAATTTTTTGAATTAAATAATTTAAAGATATTACTAACTCATATATCTGGTAAAACTCCCAAATACAATAAAGAAACTTTGATAAAAATCAAAGAGCATAACCCAGATTTACTAATATCCGGGCACTCTCACATCTTGAAGATTCAATATGACAAGATTAATCAATTAATATTTTTAAATCCAGGTGCAGCAGGTAGACATGGTTTTCATTTAAAAAGAACAATGTTAAGATTTGAGATAAAACTTAATAAAATTGAAAATCTTGAAATTATCGAGCTTGGTAGTAGATCTAATTTATCTTAACCTATCAACAGAATCAATAAGGTCTTTATCCCTTTTTAGTGATTTGTAAATTAAAGCCGTAATCAGGGTAATTATTGCTAAATACAAGTATCCATAAAATTCAGTTGAAGAATCAAAAATTATAAACTTTAGTATGTAAACACTATTGAGGAAAAAAATAATTTTAGAGAAATAAACTTGTTTTTTTAGGCTACTATTTAAAACTAAGATAAGTAATGAAAAAAATGAAATTATCAGAGGATAGATGGATAAATCAAACTTAATTGTATTCCTGTAGTCTAATATATACGTAATAATACCCAATACTATCAATAATAGTAACAAATAGGAGTGTTTTCTAAACATTTAAATAAAAATAAAGATTTTTAACTGTAATCTAAAAATATTGTATATTTGAATTGTTATCGAAAATCTTTCCAGGTAACAAAATCACAATAACAAAATTTTTTATGTCAGATTTAAAAGATTTAACTAAGAAAAAAATAACTGAACTTGTAGACCTATGTAAAGAATTAGGAATTGATAGTTCTGGGAAAAAAAATGAATTAATCGATAAAATCATTGAATTTCATTCTTCATCAAAACCGAAAAATGATATAAAAGATGATCAAAACGTTAAAAAAGTTTCTAAAAGAGAATCTAATGAAAAAAATCATAACAGAGATTCTAGAAATAAATACAAGGAACCTGATTTTGAGTTTGATGGTATTATTGAATCTGAAGGTGTTTTAGACATTATGCAAGAGGGCTATGGTTTTCTTAGATCATCTGATTACAACTACTTGAGCTCACCTGATGATATTTATGTTTCACAATCTCAAGTAAGACTCTTTGGATTAAAAACTGGCGATACAGTATTAGGTCAAGTAAGACCTCCTAAGGATGGAGAAAAATATTTTCCACTCATTAAAGTCAATGAGATAAATGGATTACTACCAAATGTTGTTAGAGACAGAGTATCTTTTGAACACCTAACTCCATTATTTCCTGATGAAAAATTTAATATTGCTGATAAGGAAAGTAGTATTTCAACCAGGATAATGGATCTTTTTTCACCAATTGGAAAAGGACAAAGAGGTATGATTGTTTCTCAGCCAAAAACAGGAAAAACAATGCTTCTTAAAGATGTTGCTAATGCTATTGCTGCTAATCATCCTGAGGTTTATCAAATTATTTTGTTAATTGATGAGAGACCTGAAGAAGTAACTGATATGCAAAGAAATGTTAAAGGAGAAGTTGTAGCATCAACTTTTGATGAACCTGCGGATAGGCATGTTAGGGTTGCTAATATTGTTCTAGAAAAAGCTAAAAGATTAGTTGAATGTGGTCATGATGTAGTTATTCTACTTGATTCAATAACACGTTTAGCTAGAGCTTATAATACTGTTCAACCAGCATCAGGAAAAATCCTAAGTGGTGGTGTGGATGCTAATGCTTTGCACAAACCTAAAAGATTCTTTGGAGCTGCTAGAAATATTGAAGGTGGTGGATCTTTATCAATAATTGCTACAGCTCTTACAGAAACAGGATCTAAAATGGATGAAGTAATTTTTGAGGAATTTAAAGGAACCGGTAACATGGAATTACAACTAGATAGAAGAATTTCTAATCGTAGAATTTTTCCAGCAATTGATTTAGTATCATCAAGTACCAGAAGAGATGACTTGCTGTTAGATGAAAATACTATTCAAAGAATGTGGATTATGAGAAAATATTTGGCAGATATGAATCCAGTAGAATCTATGGAATTTGTTGCTGATAGAATTAAGAAAACCCTAAACAATGAGGAATTCTTAATATCAATGAATTCCTAAATTATGACTTAGTAGTCTTAGCTTTAGTTTTTTTAGTAGACTTTAAAGAATTAACATGACTAGCTAATTTAGATTTTAAATTAGCAGATTTATTCTTGTGAATGATGTTATTCTTAGCAAGTTTATCTAACATTGAAGTAACATTTGTAAAAAGTTTTTCAGCATCTTTTTTATTACTACTATCTTTTAATTGCTTGATAGCGTTTCTAGTAGTCTTGTATTGAAGACGATTTCTTAACTTTTTAGTTTCAGTTTGTCTTATTCTTTTATTTGCAGATTTATGATTCGCCATAAAATATTTTTAGTAGCCCGTAGGGGAATCGAACCCCTCTTACCAGGATGAAAACCTGGCGTCCTAGCCGATAGACGAACGGGCCAAAATTAGCGATGCAAATTTATATAAAGGAAATAAACATGCAAAATTAATTTATGTTAAAATTAATATGCTTTAGCAAAAACAACTCTTTTTGTTGATTTCTTTCCTGAAACGATACATTTTCCTTCTTCAGAATTTTCCTCAGGAATACATCTAATAGTGGCCTTAGTTTCTTTTTTTATTTTTTCTTCAGTATCCAAACTTCCATCCCAATGAGCAAGAACAAAACCTCCAGAACTAATCATTTTTTTAAATTCTTCGTAATCGTCAGTAACAAAAGTGTTTTCTTTTCTAAACTTTAATGCTTTTTCATGAAGATTTTTTTGAATATCAACAATAAGAGAATCAATTTCTTCAACCAATTTTTCAATACTAACGATATTTTTTGTTGAAGTATCTCTTCTAAAAATTTCAATAGTTTTATTTTCAATATCTCGAGATCCAACAGCAATTCTAATTGGGACTCCTTTTAGATCATATTCATTGAACTTAAAACCTGGACTATGTGTATTTCTATCATCAAACTTTACAGAAATATTCATTGATTTTAAAACTTCAATTTTATCATTCAAATATGATTTGATTTTTGATAGATCCTTATCTGATTTAAAAATAGGAACAACAACAACTTGAAATGGTGCTAATTTTGGAGGCAAAACCAAACCATTATCATCACCATGTGTCATAATTAATGCACCCATCAATCTTGTTGAGACTCCCCATGATGTAGCCCATACATGATCTAATCCACCATCCTTCGTTGCAAACTTAACATCAAATGCCTTAGCAAAATTTTGTCCTAAAAAATGTGAAGTACCGGCTTGTAAAGCCTTACCGTCTTGCATAAGAGCCTCTATACAATAAGTTTCTTCAGCACCTGCAAATCTTTCAGATTCTGATTTAGTTCCTTGAATAACAGGTATTGCCATAAAATTAGTTACAAAATTTGCGTACAAATCATTAATTAATCTTGCTTCAGAGATCGCTTCATCCTTAGTTGAATGAGCTGTGTGTCCCTCCTGCCATAAAAACTCAGCAGTTCTTAAAAACAATCTTGTTCTCATTTCCCATCTGACAACATTTGCCCATTGATTCATTAATATTGGCAAATCCCTATATGATTGTATCCAGTTTTTATAAGTTCTCCAAATAATGGCTTCACTTGTTGGTCTTACAATTAATTCTTCTTCTAATTTTGAGTTTTCATCAACTTTTAGTTTTCCAGGATTGTCTTCATCGTTTTTTAATCTGTAATGAGTAACGATTGCACACTCCTTAGCAAAACCTTTTGCGTTTTTCTCTTCAGCTTCAAACAAACTTTTGGGGACAAAAAGGGGGAAATAGGCATTATAATGCCCCGTCTCTTTAAATTTTGAATCTAATTCTTTCTGGATTTTTTCCCAAATGGCATAACCATAAGGTTTTATAACCATGCAACCTCGTACACTACTGTTTTCAGCTAAATCAGCTTTAACAACCAATTCATTGTACCATTTTGAGTAATCTTCTGACCTTTTTGTTAATTTTTTTGACATGTGCTAATTGGCATAAATTTTGTCGTATATTTAACAAAAGTAGTCTATTAATGCAAGCATTCAAATTTAATTTTCTTCAAAAAATTTCTTTATCAATTACTACATTAGTGTTTTTGAGCTGTGGGTCTTTTAGCCCAAGTTCTTTTGTATCATCAGACGGAATATACCAAAGTCAAGAAGTTGTTTCGGAAACAAATAATGGGGAATTCTATAAAAACTATTTCAAGGAAAAAGAATTAGAACTTGAAAATAATTACGAATTAATGACAGAAAGTTTAGATACTGATTTTATAAGTTCAAGTGATATTGCATATACAGAAAACAATGCTAGATGGGGAGATATTCCTGATACAAAAACTTTGGTATTCGATTTTTCTAGAACTTATTACAATAGATATTTTGGATATGGATATGGATATTCCAGACCTTACATGCTTGGATATGGATATTATGACTATTGGAATCCTTATTACAGTCCATGGTACAGCTATTCTTACTGGGATCCTTATTACAGCTACGGAAGATATTGGGCTTGGGGTTACAACCCATGGATATATTACGGTTGGGGATATAATAGATGGGGATATAACAGATGGGGAAATTCAAATTATTATGAAAACTCTTACGAAAGTAGATCTTACACTAACAGAAATAATCAAGATGTTTCATACAGTAAAGGTAGAAGAGGAAGTTCAAGTGGTGTTATAGTTTATAGTAGTGGTCGAAGTTCTAGAATGGATGACCTTATTAGCACCGAAAATGAAGAAAAGACATATAATGGAAGATCCGTAAAGTCATTTGATATATTAGTCGAAAGAGATAATGGAGATATAGACAAAGTACGAACTTATCAAACTAAGCCAGGTAGTGATGACTTAATAGACAAAAGATCTGCAAGTGATTCTCAGAAGGGTGCAAGAATATATTTGAATAGAGGATCAAGATTTTCAGACAGTAAAAGTTCATCAAGAAATTACAACCAAGATGCCTCAACTTTTTCAAATAACAGGAGGTACTATGTAAATCCTAATTCAAATTCAACTAATAACAGCAATAGTAACAGAAGATATTATGCTAATCCGAATTATAACAACAACGCTGGCTGGAGGTTAAGCGGAAAAGGTAGTTCTAACAATATTGACAGATCATCTAGTTCAGGGGTTTCCACTAGATCATACTCAAATCCAGGTAGTTCATCAATCAATAGCTCAACATCAACTCCGTCAAGAAATTTTTCATCAAGTTCAATTTCAAGCCCAACACGTGGTTCAAGCGGTGGTAGTTCTTCAATAGGTAGAGGCAGTTCATCATCTTCTGGATCATCCCGAGGTGGTGGTCCAAGGTAAATGCGATATATAAATTTAGTTTTTCTTCTTCTTTTTACTGTTATTGGATTTTCTCAAAATCTTTATGACGCAATTAATTATTCTTTTGAAGAAGAGATTGGTAATGCTCGGTTTTTGTCAATGGGAAATTCATTTGGAGCATTAGGTGGAAATTTATCTGCCATAAGTAAGAATCCGGCTGCAGGATCAGTTTTTGAACTTTCAAGATCTGGCGGTTCAATTATAATAGACAACAACAAAATTAAAAGCGATTTTAAAGGATCTGAAAATTCAGTAAATAACACAAATGCTTATTGGCAAGCTGGAATTATTTATGTTTTTAAAAATTATGGTCAAGGAAAAATAAACAAGTTTTCTTTTGGAATTAATGCACAATCATACAACACTTACAATCAAGATTTTCTTGTAGAGGGAAGAAATAATAATTCAATTGATAGTTTTTTCTTGAACAATTCAGTTGGCATCAATGTAAATGATGTTAGTGTAAATAACAATGAAACAATTCAAAGTGTTTACAGGTGGCTCGGGAATAATTATGGTTATTCAGCTCAACAAACGTTCTTAGCCTACCAAGCATATCTTTTAAATTATGATGAGGACAAAAAACAATTCTACTCTTTGTCAAAGTTTAATGATGGTTTAAGTCAAAGAAATGAAATCTCATCAATAGGAACCAACAATAAAATTACATTGAATTTTTCTTCACTTTATAACAACAAATTACATTTTGGAATGAATCTAAATATTCATGAAATTACTATCGAATCAAGAAATAATTTTTTTGAAAATAATTATGATACTGACTCATTAGTAAATTACATAGATTTTAATAATGATTTATTTATTAAAGGAGGTGGATTTTCAGTTCAAATTGGATTAATTTACCTGATAAATAAATTTAGATTTGGCTTATCATACAACTCCCCAACCTGGTACTCATTTGATGATGAATTATATCAAAAATTAGAAGTACAGTCCGAGGATTACAGTCCAGATATTATTGATCCAAACATTATTAATTATTATGAGTATAATTTTAGGTCACCAAGTAAAACCACTATATCACTTGCAACCGTTGTTAAAAATATGTTGGCCGTAAATTTAGATATTACATCAAAAAAATATTCTAATGGAAAATTTAGTTCTAATTCAAACGGAGCTTATGAAAGTGTTAATAATAACTTAAACAGAAGCTTGTCTGATGTTGTTGATTACAACATAGGAACAGAATTAAAATTAGGTATGTTAAGTTTAAGAGGGGGAATAATAAGAAAAAATAATCCATTGGACTCTGAAATTAGCCAGATTGAATCAACTACATTCGGTTTTGGATTAGAATTTGATAATTCAACT
This sequence comes from Flavobacteriales bacterium, assembly GCA_004321735.1. Taxonomy (GTDB): domain Bacteria; phylum Bacteroidota; class Bacteroidia; order Flavobacteriales; family Flavobacteriaceae; genus Eutrophosalina; species Eutrophosalina marina. The sequence continues at coordinate 9,626 of SGZB01000010.1, forward strand.
TTAGATTTTGGTTTTTCTGAAAGTAATATTCAAAAGAATCATCAACTATTTGATACTGGACTTACTGATTTTGCTGCATTAAGCAACAAAAGATTTAGATCTGTTATTACATACAATTTAATTTTTTAAATATATATCTTTGCAATACAATTATGAAATACAATAAATTTCTTGAAGATTTTGACCTTATAGAATCAGATCATAAAAAATTCTCAATTGAAACACCGTTAAGAGAAGATGCTTTTGAACTTTCAGATCAAGAAAAAATAGATTTAATAAAAAAGAATGTAGGCGAAATACTCCATACTCTTGGTATGGACATGACTGATGACAGCCTTAAAGGAACGCCTTTAAGAGTTGCAAAAGCATATGTTAATGAAATATTTGGAGGTCTTAATCCTAAAAATTTACCAAAAGGTTCTACGTTTGATAATAAATATAAATACAAAGAAATGTTAGTTGAAAAAAACATAACTGTTTTTTCAACTTGTGAACATCATTTATTACCAATATATGGAAAAGCTCATGTTGCTTATTTTTCCAATGGAAATGTTATTGGGCTTTCGAAAATGAATAGAATTGTTGACTATTATGCCAGAAGACCACAAGTACAAGAAAGATTGAATATTCAAATTGTTAGAAAATTACAAGATTTTCTAGACACAGAGGATGTAGCTTGTGTTATAGATGCAAAACATATGTGTGTTAATTCAAGAGGGATTAGACACATTGATTGCAGTACAGTAACTGGTGAATTTGGTGGTAAATTCAAGGACAAATCAATAAAAAGAGAATTTTTAGATTATATTCGTTCTGATAGCCAATTAAAATAATAATGTCAGCTTACAAGCAGCAACTAAAAATATACAACTCGTTATCATCCAAAAAAGAAGTATTTAAGTCTATAAATAAAGACCTAGTTGGAATGTATGTTTGTGGACCAACTGTCTATAACACTGTTCATCTAGGTAATTGTAGAACCTTTATTTCCTTTGATCTAATATTTAGATATTTGAAGCATTTGGGATACAATGTAAGGTATGTAAGAAATATTACTGATGTAGGTCATCTTGAAGAAAATGAAGAAGATGATAAGATTTTGAAAAGAGCTCAGATTGAAAAAATCGAACCCATGGAAGTTGTTCAAAAGTACACTAATGAATTTCACTTGATACTCGATAAGTTCAATTTAAAAAAACCAAATATTGAACCTAGTGCGTCAGGTCATATAATTGAACAAATTGAAATGATTCAAGAGATTATTGATGCTGGATATGCGTATGAGAAGAATGGTTCTGTATATTTTGATACTATAACTTATAATAAGAATAATAATTACGGAGTTTTAAGTAATAGAGATCTTGTACATGTTGTTAACGAATCTAGAGAGTTGGAAGGGACAACTGAAAAAAATAATCAACAAGATTTTGCTCTTTGGAAAAAAGCAAATAAAAAACATCTTATGAGATGGAACTCGCCATGGAGTTATGGATTTCCTGGATGGCATCTTGAATGTTCTGCAATGAGCAAAAAATATCTAGGAGAAAAATTTGATATTCATGGAGGTGGTTTAGATTTAAAATTTCCTCATCATGACTGTGAAATTGCTCAATGTAAATCTTTAAGTAATGAAATTCCTGCGAATTATTGGCTTCATACCAATATGTTGACACTAAACGGCAAAAAAATGTCTAAATCAACTGGTAATTCCGTATTACCTTTTGAAATTTTTAATGGCTCAAATAAAATTTTTTCAAAGAGTTATTCTCCGATGGTACTTAAATTCTTTATTTTTCAGGCTCACTACAGAAATACTATTGACCTTTCAGATGAAGCCTTAAAAGCTTCTGAAAAAGCATATGAAAAAATTAAAACAATCCCCATTGAGTTAAACTCAATTATACCTGGGAATGAAAACGATTGTGATGCTGAATTATGGATTAAAAATTGTTACAATTCTTTGAATGATGATTTTAATTCTCCAAAATTGATTGCTGAGTTTTTCAACTTGTATAAAAATATTCAAGAGATTAAAAGTAAAAGTAAAAGCATTGATTCCACTAATCTTAAGAAGTTTCAAGAATACTTTTCAATTTTCTACACAGATATTTTAGGTTTTGATGATGAAAAATCTGAAAAAAATCAATTAGATGAAGTCCTTGATATTTTGTTAGAAATTAGAGATAATGAAAGAGATAAAAAAAACTATGAAGTTTCGGATTTGATAAGAGACAAACTCTCAAAACTTGGGATCAATATCAATGATAAACAATGAGAGGGATTTTAATATTTCCATTTGTTTTTTTAATTAAAATTTATCAATTTTTAATTTCTCCCATAATAGGTAAAAATTGCAGGTTTAATCCAACCTGCTCTAATTACGCTTTGGAAGCGCTAAAAAAACATGGACTTATTTTAGGAATGTACTACTCAATAATAAGAATTTCAAAATGTCATCCATGGGGAGGTTCAGGTCATGATCCTGTCCCAAGTAAAAAATTAAAGTAAATGAATGATTTAATAATAGAATGGTCTCCTAACGTAAAAGCAATCTCAATAGGGCCGATTGCAATTCATTGGTATAGCTTAATGTTTTTATTAGCTTTCTACATAGGATTTAAAATAATGAAAAAAATATATGTTAAAGAAAATAAAGATATAGCACTATTGGATCCTTTTCTAGTTCATATGGTGGTTGGTACAATCGTTGGAGCCAGATTAGGAGAAGTATTCTTTTACAACTGGGATTATTTTCAAAATAATCTTCTAGAAATTTTTCTTCCTTTTAAGATAGATAGCTCAGGATGGGAATTTATAGGATTTAGAGGTTTATCTAGTCATGGAGCTACAGTTGGAATTATTATATCTATAATTTTATATAAGATTCGGTACAAATATGATTCAGTTCTTTGGATTTTTGACAGAATCGTAATTGCTGTTGCTTTAGGTGGAATGTTTGTAAGAATAGGTAATTTTTTCAACTCTGAAATTGTTGGAAAATATACTAATTCAGATTTTGGCGTTATTTTTTTAAACAGATCTGAAGTTCTACCAAGACACCCTGCACAGTTGTACGAAGCATTTGGCTATTTACTTCTATTTATTCTTTTAATAATTGTATACAACAAAACCAAGCTTAGTCAAAATAAAGGTTTCGTTTTTGGTCTCTTTCTAAGTATATTATTTGGAATTAGATTTATTGTAGAGTATGTTAAAGAAAGTCAAGGTGGCATTGAAGAAGCATTAGGTATTTTTTCAACTGGTCAATGGCTAAGTATTCCATTTATTTTAATTGGATTATCACTGATGACTCTAGGCTTAAAAAATAAATATAATGGATAAAAATTATTTAAGCATTGGCTTTAAAAGGCTTCTTATAAGTCTTTTTTTAATGTTTTTAGGTCCTACAATCTTGTTTCAAGCATTTAAGAACGAGTCTCACGAATGGTATTATTATGTTTTGATTGTTGGATTAATTTTATGTTTATGTGCAATTTTAGCTCTTTACTCAGGTATTATGTCCATTATTAAACATATTTTTGAAAAAGATTTATAGAAGATGATTAACATTACTTTTCCAGATAATTCAGTTAGAAAATATGAAAAAGGAATTACTCCCTATGAAATTGCTAAATCTATAAGTAACTCCTTAGCAAGAGAAGTCTTAAGCGCTTCACATGATGGTGAAATTATTGAAGTTCATAAGAGTATAGAAAATGATGGGTTAATTAAATTTTTTAAATGGGATGACAAAGAAGGAAAAGCAGCATTTTGGCATTCAACAGCTCACGTTTTAGCTCAAGTTATTTTAGAAATTTATCCTCATTCAAAATTAACAATAGGCCCTGCAATCGAATCAGGTTTTTATTATGATGTAGATTTTGGAGATCATAGTTTTTCAGAAAATGATTTTGAAAAAATTGAAAAAAGGATTCTGGAAATTTCAAAAGAAAATCATGAGTTTAAACTAAGAGAACTATCAAAAAAAGATGCTCTAAATTATTATAAAATAAATAAGAACAAATACAAATCAGAACTAATTGAAAATTTAGAGGGTAAAATTACATTTTGCGATCATTCAAACTTTACTGATTTGTGTAAAGGAGGGCATCTTCCTAATACTGGGTTTATAAAATCAGTTAAACTATTAAATGTAGCTGGAGCATACTGGAGAGGTGATGAAAACAACAAACAATTAACAAGGATTTATGGAATTTCCTTTCCAAAACAAAAACTACTTAATGAACACCTTGAAATGGTGGAAAAAGCTAAAAAAAGAGATCACAGAGTTCTTGGAAAAAAGTTAAATCTTTTTACGTTTTCAGAAAAAGTTGGTCAAGGACTTCCATTATGGTTACCAGAGGGAGCTGAACTAAGGAACAGACTTGAAAATTTTCTGAAAAAAGCACAAAAAGAAGCTGGATATGAAATGGTAGTTTCACCACACATTGGTAGTAAAAAACTATATGAAACATCTGGTCACTATGAAAAATATGGTGAAGACAGCTTTCAACCAATAAAAACTCCAAACGATAACGAAGAGTTTTTATTAAAGCCTATGAATTGCCCTCATCATTGTGAAATTTATAATTCTCAACAATGGAGCTATAGGGACTTACCAAAAAGATTTGCAGAATTCGGTACAGTCTATAGGTACGAACAAAGTGGTGAATTACATGGACTAACTCGTGTAAGAGGTTTTACTCAAGATGATGCTCACATATTTTGTACTCAAGAACAACTGATTTCTGAATTCAAAAATGTAATTGATTTAGTTCTTTATGTTTTTAAATCACTTGGATTTGAAAATTTTACAGCACAAATTTCTCTTAGAGATAATGAAAATAGTGACAAATATATTGGCAGTGATGATAAATGGAATGAAGCTGAAAAAGCAATAGTTGATGCCACAAAGGAAAAAGGATTAAAATATAGAATTGAACATGGTGAAGCTGCTTTCTATGGACCTAAGCTAGATTTTATGGTGAAAGATGCTCTTAATCGTGAATGGCAACTTGGAACGATTCAAGTGGATTATAACTTACCTGAAAGATTTGATTTAACATTTAAAAATGAAAAAAATGAAAATTCCAGACCTGTAATGATTCACAGAGCACCTTTTGGTAGTTTAGAAAGATTTGTTGCTATTTTAATTGAACATACTGGAGGTAATTTCCCCTTATGGTTAATTTCAAAACAAATTGTTTTAATTGCTGTTGGAGGAAATCATGAAAATTACACTGAAAAAGTTTCAAAATTATTAGAAAAGTCCGAAATTCGCGCAACTTACGATATTAGAAACGAGACAGTTGGAAAGAAGATTCGTGATGCAGAACAAATGAAAATACCATTTATGGGAATTATTGGTGATAAAGAAATTGAAAATGAAATAATTTCAGTAAGAGCTCATGGTGGTAAGATAATTGGTGAAATGAAAATCAATAAATTAGTTGATTACATTAAAAAAGAAGAAAAAGAATCATATAATTAAAATTTAAAGCTATAGCACTTAGAAGAAAAAGAGGTAGAAGACCTGGAAGAGTAATAAAACAAAACCCTCACAAAACCAACGAGGAAATAACAGCTAGAGAAGTTCGATTAGTTGGGGATAATGTAGAAATAGGAATTTATCCAATTTCCAAAGCATTAGATATAGCAAAAAGTCTTGAAACAGATCTTGTAGAAATCTCTCCAAAAGCCAATCCACCTGTTTGTAAAGTATTAGATTATAAAAAGTTTTTATATGATCAAAGAAAAAGAGAAAAGATACTAAAAGCTAAAACTCAAAAAGTAGTTGTAAAAGAAATCAGATTTGGTCCCCAGACGGACCAGCATGATTACGAGTTTAAGAAAAAACATGCAATAAAGTTTTTAGAAGATGGAGCTAAGTTAAAAGCTTTTGTATTTTTTAAAGGAAGATCAATAATTTTTAAAGAGCAAGGTCAAATATTGTTATTAAAATTAGCTCAAGAACTTGAAGAATATGGAAAAGTTGAGCAATTACCTAAGCTAGAAGGAAAAAAAATGATTATGTTTGTGAGCCCAAAAAAGACAAAAAAGTAAAAATGAGTAAACAGAAGACAAAATCTAGTGCAAAAAAAAGATTCAAGGTCACTGGAACTGGAAAGATTAAAAGAAAACATGCTTTTAAAAATCACATTCTAACTAAAAAATCTAAGAAAAGAAAACTTAAACTTACACATGATGGTTTGGTTAATGATAGTGATTTACCAAACATAAAAAAACAATTAAGATTAAAATAAGAATTTGTTAAACAGGCAAAAGGTCCAAAGTTTATTAAAATAACACCCCAGCCAAAATTTTATTAAAATGCCAAGATCAGTAAATACAGTAGCATCGAGACAAAAAAGAAAGAAAATTCTAAAAAAAGCGAAAGGTTATTTCGGAAGAAGAAAAAATGTTTACACAGTAGCTAAAAATGCTGTTGAGAAAGCATTATCTTATGCATACAGAGATAGAAAAAATAGAAAAAGAGTTTTCAGATCTCTATGGATAACAAGAATTAATGCTGGTGCTAGAGAACATGGTTTAAGTTATTCTGAACTAATATCTAAACTTAAGTCGAACAATATCTCAATTAATAGAAAAGTATTAGCAGACTTAGCAATGAATGATCCTAAAAAATTTGAGCAGATAATAAAGAACTTAAAATAAAAGCTAGAACGGTTCATCCTCACTATCCTCATTTCTATAGCTTCCGCTTTCAAATGCTTGATCTGGGTTAATTCTGGTATCGTTGTTGATTTTAGATTGAAATTCAAAAGGATTTTCAAAAGTGTTCAGATTTTCAAATTTTCCTAGAGAACTTATAAATTTAAGCTTAATAGAGTTTAAGCCTCCGTTTCTGTGTTTAGAGACAATGAATTCAGCTTGCCCTGCAGATGGTGTTCTGTCTTCATCATCCCATTCATCAATTTTATAATATTCAGGTCTATATAAAAAAGAAACAATATCGGCGTCCTGCTCAATTGCTCCTGATTCACGTAAATCGGAAAGTATTGGCCTCTTAGTTCCTCCTCTTAGTTCAACAGCTCTTGAAAGCTGGGAAAGAGCAATAATCGGTATTTCTAACTCCTTTGAAAGTGCTTTTAAGTTTCTAGAAATTGTAGATATTTCTTGTTCCCTGTTTCCTGTTTTTTGAGATGAACCAACAGTCATCAATTGAAGATAATCTAAGACTATTAATTTAATACCATATTGAGAAGATAATCTTCTTGCTTTCGCTCTTAAGTCAAAAATTGACAAAGAAGGTGTATCATCAATATATAGAGGAGCACTTTCTAAGTTGGAAACTTTTACGTTTAGCTGTTCCCACTCAAATTTTTCTAGCTTTCCAGTTCTCAATTTTTCAGAGTTAAGTCCAGTCTCGGAGGAAATTAATCTAGTAATGAGCTGAATTGCTGACATTTCAAGAGAGAAAAATGCTACAGGAATATTATTCTCTACAGAAATATTTCTAGCCATTGAAAGAGTAAAAGCGGTTTTACCCATTCCTGGTCTTGCTGCTATAATTATTAAATCACTTTCTTGCCATCCTGATGTAAGTTTATCAATTTCATGGAAACCAGATGGAATACCACTAAGCCCCTCTTTTTTTGATATTTCTTCAATTTTTGCTTTTGCTAGACTTACTAAACTTTCAGCAGTTTGAGAATTCTTTTTAAGATTTCCTTGAGATATATCGTAAATTTTAGATTCTGCTGCATCTAATAAATCAAAAACATCACTTGTTTCATCATAAGAATTTTCAATTATTTCATTTGAAATTTCAATAAGTCTTCTTTGAATATATTTTTGAAGAATAATTCTTGAATGAAATTCAATATGGGCTGAAGATGAAACTTTCTGAGTTAAGCCAATTAAATAAACATCTCCACCAATAAAAGAGAGTTTAGAGTCTTTTTTTAATTGATAAGAAACAGTTTTTAAATCAATGGGCTCTTGTTTTTCAAATAAACTAATAATTGCTTCAAAAATAGCTTTGTGTGTATCTTTATAGAAGACGTTAGAATGTAAAATATCAATAACTTCATCAACACCTTTTTTATCAATCATCATGGCACCTAGAACAATCTCTTCTAAATCAACAGCTTGCGGTGGAATTTTTCCTTTTTGAAGTGAATATAAGGATCCAGAATTTGGATTATTAGATGAACCAAGGTTAGTAACACTCTTCATACTACTAACTTATTAAATCATTAAATAAAATGAATTAATCTAAAAAGATAAGAGATAACAATTAAATGTTAATAAGTGTAAGAAAACTGTTGATAGAGATATTTTAATCAGAAAAAACTCCCATAGAAATGTATCTGTCCGATCTTTTCTTGAGTAAAGATGATACTGAAATAGATTTAAGTTCTTTAAATGATTCTAAAATTTCATTTTTTACTGTGTTAAAAACTTTTTCTCTATTTTGATGAGCACCACCTAGGGGTTCTTTAATAATTTTATCAATCAACTTATTTTTTTTCATGTCCTGTGGAGTAAGTTTAAGTGCTTCAGCTGCTTTTTCCTTGTAATCCCAGCTTCTCCATAAAATTGAGGAACACGATTCAGGTGAAATAACTGAATACCAAGTATTTTCTAACATCATAACTTTATCTCCAATTCCAATTCCGAGAGCTCCACCAGATGCGCCCTCTCCTATCACAATGCAAATAATTTGTGTTTTCAAAGAAAACATTTCAAATAAATTTCTTGCAATTGCCTCTGCCTGTCCTTTTTCCTCAGCCTCAATACCTGGATATGCTCCTGGTGTATCTATCAAAGTGATAATTGGAATTTTAAATTTTTCAGCTGACTTCATTAGCCTTAGAGCTTTTCTGTATCCCTCAGGGTTAGCCATTCCAAAGTTTCTAAACTGTCTTGTTTTAATATTGTTTCCTTTCTGCTGTCCAATAAACATGAAAGATTGATTATTGATTTTTCCTAGTCCACCAATCATAGCTTTATCATCTGAAATATTTCTGTCACCGTGTAGCTCAAGAAAATTACCATCAGTTAAAGCATTGATATAATCTAGGGTATAGGGTCTTGAGGGATGTCTAGATAGCTGGACCCTTTGCCATGGTGTAAGATTTGAATAAATATCTTTCTTTGTTTGTTCAATCTTAGCTTTAAGATTTTTGTAAGTATCTTTAACATCAACCTTACTTTCATTCCGTATTTCATTACACTTTTCAAGTTGATCCTCTAATTCTTTGAGAGGTAATTCAAAATCTAAATACTCCATTAAAAAAGTTTAGTCAAAATTAAAGTATTCGTCACTTTCTTACAACTTTGATAATGTATAATGTTACAAAAAGAAATAAAAAGTTGGGTAGCCAAGCTCCTATGTTTGGGTTTATTTCAGATTTAGAAACCAAAACTGAAAAGAGTTTGTCAAAAAAAATAAAAATAAAAGCTAGAATTATTCCGACGGCTAAATTTAAACCAATACCCCCTCTTTTTTTAGTTGAAGCTACTGCTAAAGCCAGAATTGTTAATATCAATACGGTTATTGGTAAAGTATAGCGCTTATTTCGCTCTAAAATATGGCTTGATAAAAGTGGTGAGCCGCTAGCTCTTTCCAAATCAATAAATTTATTTAACTCAAAAAGATTTAAGGTTTTAGCTTGATAATTTACCGGAGATAAATCATCAATTTTAAAATTAAATACAGTGTCAAGAATCTTTTTTGTGTATATAAATTCTAGATCGTTACTATATGATCTTTTAAAGTAATCAGTCAATCTATATATACTATCCTCCTCAACCCATCTAATATTTCTTGCAAAAATTTTTTCTTTTAAAACATTATCTTCGAAGACTTCGTACGAAAAATTATATGCTTGTGCCCTAGTTGGGTTGTAAGAACTTACATAAATAAAATCATTATCTCCGATTTGCTTGTAAAGTTTTGTAACATTCCTGTCTTTTTTATTCTTACTTAAATATTGATACTGAAATTCATTAAAGCTTTTATTCTTTTCTGGAACTACAAACATTCCTGAATAAAATGTGAGAAGAGAAATAAGTAATCCTGAAATTAAAAATGGTTGCATATATCTTTTAAATGATATACCTGAACTCAAAATAGCAATCACCTCAGAATTACTTGATAATTTTGAAGTAAACCAAATAACAGATAAAAAAACGAATATCGGAACTAAAAAATATCCATAATACCATATAAAATCTGAATAATATTCAAGTATTTGATTAAAACTCAAATCGTGTTCTTTAAACTTGTCAACTTTTTCAGAAATATCTACAAGAATACCTATTGGAATAAATAATAAAAACATAGTTAAAAATGTTTTTATGAACTTTTTTATTATATATATATCAATAATTTTCATTAAAGCCTCTGATCTAGTTTCTTTATAATTTTATTTTTCCAAGATAGAAAATTATCTTTTTTAATTTCTTCTTTAGCTTTTTCAATAATCCACTTATAAAAACCTAAATTATGTATTGTAGCAATCTGTTTGCCTAAATTTTCATTTATTGAAAATAAATGTCTTAAGTATGCTTTGGTATAGGAATTATCAACAAAAGTTTTTCCATTAGTATCGATTATAGTATGATCATTTTTCCATTTTTCATTCTTTATATTGATTGTACCTTCAGAGGTAAAAAGCATTCCATTCCTTGCATTTCTTGTTGGCATAACACAATCAAACATATCTATACCAAGACTGATGTTTTCAATTAAATTTCCAGGTGTTCCAACACCCATTAGATATCTGGGTTTTTGCTTTGGAAGAATACCACAAACAACTTCTGAAATTTCGTACATAATTTCATGAGGTTCACCAACTGACAACCCCCCTATTGCATTACCTGGTAAGTCTTTTGACGAAATAAATTTTGCTGATTCTAACCTTAAGTCTTTATGCATTCCACCTTGAACTATAGGAAATAAAACCTGATTATGAGAATATTTACTTTTTGTTTCATTAAATCTATTTATACACCTATCTAACCATTCATGTGTCAAATGCATAGAAGATCGAACGTAAGATTTTTCACAAGGATATGGAGTGCACTCATCAAATGCCATTATAATGTCAGCACCAATTGATCTCTGTATGTCAACAGCTTTTTCAGGATTAAAAAAATGGTATGACCCATCAATATGTGACTTAAACTTCACTCCGTCTTCATTAATTTTTCTGTTATTTGAAAGAGAATAAACTTGATACCCTCCACTATCAGTTAAAATATTTTTTTTCCAATTCATAAATTTGTGTATACCACCAGCATTTTCTAAAATTTCAGTACCAGGCCTTAAGTACAAATGATATGTATTTGAAAGTATAACATCTGGTGAGATACTTTCATTAAGATCTTTTACATGTACTCCTTTAATTGCTGCAGATGTAGCAACTGGCATAAAAATAGGTGTATCAAATTTTCCGTGAGAAGTTTGTATTTCACCCAAACGAGCTTTTGAATCTTTATCTTCTTTAATTAATGAAAACTGCATTGAATATCAAATATAATTCATCTATATATTCTATTTCATTAATCTTGTTAATTAAAATTAAAGATTAGTTGATAAGTTTAATTTTATTTTAAGTTGCTTTAAAAAGTTTGAATCTATTTTTGAATTATGAACTATCACCAAAAATTAATTTATCAAATTAGACGCGATATCTTAAGAATGGTAAATGCAGTTAATTCTGGACACCCGGGTGGATCTCTTGGGTGCGTTGAGTTTTTTGTAGCACTTTTCTTTAGCGTGATGGATAGAAATAATGAGTTTAGTATGGATGGCATCAATGAAGATATATTTTTTCTATCAAACGGACATATTTCTCCAGTATACTACTCTACTTTATCAAGGGCCGAATACTTTCCTGTAGTAGAACTTAAAACTTTTAGAAAAATTAATTCCAGATTGCAGGGACACCCTACAACACACGAAAATCTTCCAGGTGTAAGAATTGCCAGTGGATCTTTAGGACAGGGAATGTCTGTAGCTATTGGTGCTGCTCTTTCAAAAAAATTTAATGAAGATGATAAAATTGTTTACAGCCTTCATGGTGACGGTGAGTTACAAGAAGGACAAAATTGGGAGGCCATCATGTTTGCCTCTGCCAACAAAGTAGATAACCTCATATGTACTGTTGATTACAATAAAAAACAAATTGATGGTTCTCTAGACGATGTATTAGACTTAGGAAATTTAGAGCAAAAATTTAAAGCTTTTGATTGGGAAGTCATTTCAAATGTAAATGGAAATAATTACGAAGAAATAGAATCAGCACTCAATAAAGCAAAGACATTGACTGGAAACGAGAAACCAATTGTAATTATCATGGATACTGAAATGGGTAATGGAGTTGATTTTATGATGGGAAGTCACAAATGGCACGGTGTTGCACCAAACGACGAACAATTAGGTGAAGCACTAAAACAAAATCCAGAAACAATTAAAGATTATTAGTATGATTAAGTTTAAAAATACAGGAAATGTAGATACTAGGTCTGGTTTTGGCGAGGGTTTACTAGAACTTGGAAGAGAAAATAAAAATATTGTAGCTCTTTGTGCAGATTTGACTGGATCCCTAAAGATGAATGCATTTAAAGAAAACTTTCCAGAAAGATTTATACAAGTTGGAATTGCTGAAGCAAATATGATGGGTATAGCTGCAGGCCTAACAATTGGTGGTAAAATACCATACACAGGAACTTTTGCTAATTTTTCGACAGGAAGAGTTTATGATCAAATTAGACAATCTATAGCATATTCTGGAAAAAATGTAAAAATTTGTGCATCTCATGCAGGAATTACTTTGGGTGAAGATGGAGCTACCCACCAAATTTTAGAAGATATCGGATTAATGAAGATGTTACCTGGAATGACAGTTATCAATCCATGTGATTTTAATCAAACAAAAGCTGCAACAAAAGCTATATCAATGATTAATGGTCCAGTTTATTTAAGGTTTGGTAGACCAAAGGTTCCAAATTTTACATCTGATTCAATAGATTTTCAAATTGGTAAAGGAATTAAATTGGTTGAAGGTAATGATGTTACTATAATAGCGACTGGACATTTAGTTTGGGAGGCTTTGGAAGCTGAAAAAGAGTTATCGAAAATAGGAATAAGTGCTGAAGTTATTAATATCCATACAATTAAACCTTTAGACGAAGATATTGTCTTAAAATCGGTTAATAAAACCAAGTGTGTAGTTTCATGCGAAGAACATAATATTATTGGAGGGTTAGGAGAATCTATTTCCAGAGTTTTAGTCAATAATTTTTTATGTCCTATGGAGTTTGTTGGTGTTAATGATAAATTTGGTGAATCAGGCATACCTAGTGAACTTATGGAAAAATATGGTTTAAACTCTAAAAACATCATTGAAAAATGCAAAAAAGTAATTTCAAGAAAAAGCTAATTATATTTAAGGTTTTTTTTATCTTATTTATGATCAGCAGTTCTGCCACTGCTCAAATTGAATTTGGAATTAAAGGTGGATTAAATTTTAATTCTGGTTTGAATGAGACTTATCTAATTGAAGCCTTGCAAAGTCAGGGAAAACCTGATGGTGACTTTAATATTTTTGATAAAAAAACTGGTCATTTTTTTGGTCTATATTCAAAAATCAAATTTGGTGGCTTTTTCTTACAACCAGAATTCCTATATACAAAGATTAATAGTAAGTATGATCTAACATATTCTTGGAATATTATGGGAGAAATTGTTGATGAATTTTCTGAAAACAGAATTCAAATCCCAGTAACAGTTGGTATTGATTTATTACAAGGAAAATTAAGTTTTTTTGCAGGTCCAGCCTTTAATTTCATATCTGATGTCTATTTCACTGATAATAATGAAAAGCAGTCAATTGCTGATTTATATGAAAAATCACTCATTACACTACAGTATGGCATGTCTTTAAATTTTGGAAAACTCGGTTTTGATTTTAGGATTAATAGAGGTTTTGGAGAAAAAGAAATTGTTTACGTTGAAAAGGTTTTGGGAGGAAATAAAAATCAGATTGTGCGAACTGATGGACTAATGACAATGCTGTCAGCAAAATATAGGTTTTAGTTATCTGGGTCTAAATAATCTGGAACACCATCACCGTCAGTATCATCTATAACTCCATCATTATTCTTGTCTAATTCATCTTTTGTTAAGACTCCATCACCATCATCATCATTATCTCTATAGTTTGCAAAGCCGTCTGAGTCTGTATCATCATTCTCAAAATCTCTATCACCATCCACATCTTCATCAATAGTTAAGACATTATCATTATCATGATCAGTAACATTAATAGTCATCATATCAACAGAGAATATTAGAGGAGAATATGCTGGTATGATTGTAGTGCCGTTTTGGAAATAACCTAGACCTGATGGCATGATAACGAATCCTATACCAAAATTTTTGAATTCATAAGTCCCATCATTATTTATTATAATTTCACCTCTTTTTAAATTTGGAATAAACTCTTTAAAACCTTTAACTAGATTTTTTGCTTCAAGCCAAACAGGAGTTTTTCTAGAATCAAAAGTTTTATTATTAAATAAAAAACCCTTATAAGAAACATAAATTGAATCAGCAATAGTTGGATTAGATCCAGACCCCTCTCTAATTATATGATAATATAAATTGTGTTTTATTATATTGTCGTTCTCATCTTTAACATCTATTTCAATAGTTGATACTTGGTCATATAACGAAGTTTTTGATGCATTATCTCCAGCAATGGTGTCAATTATAAACTCTGTGGTTTCATTTGGATTTAGGTTTACAAAATCTTCATAGTTGTAAAAATGAGTTTGCATAAATTCAATTATCGAATCATTTTCAACAATGTGTTGTTCAGCCATATCTCGTGGTGGTTCAACATTATCTTCTTCAGAATCTTTCTTACAAGAAAAAAATATTAGCGATATGGAAAGAATTAAAAAATGTGATTTATTAATTTTAATCAAAGTGAACATTTTTAAACAGGCGCAAGATACAATTTTCTAAATATTTTATGTTAGATTTATAATGATATTTCATATGAAAAAACAAGTATTAGATTTCGAAAAAATAAATAGAATTTGCGGAAGACTTGCCTATCAAATTCTTGAAAATAACATTAATGAAGATGAAATCCTTTTAGTTGGGATTAAAGAAAAAGGATATGAAATAGCAAAAATAATTGAGCAAAAACTGAAGGATATAACTTCAAGTAAAGTACACTTAAAATCAATAACGATAGATAAAAAAAATCCAAATCAAATATCTGAATTTGACATTAATTTCAATCAAATGCCAAAAAGTGTTTATTTAGTTGATGATGTTCTCAACACAGGTAAAACTCTCATGTTTGCTGTAAACTCACTTCTGAAGTATGATTTTGACCTGATAAAAACTCTTGTTTTAATAGATAGAAATCACAAAAGATATCCAATAAAAGTAGATTTTAAAGGCATCTCACTTTCCACAAATCTAGACGATACTGTTAAATTAATTTCAGAAAATAAAAATTTGGAGGCAGTTCTAGTTTAAAAGAGATAAAATCTCTTTAACTACATTTTCAGAGTCGTTTCTGTTAGATGTTATTGAGTGAGTTGCCATTGAGTAAAATTGTCTTCTTTCAAAATAATGTTTATTAATAAATTGTTTCATTTCTTCTATTGTGTCAATTGAAGAAATAAGTGGTCTTTTCTCTTTTTTCTTAAATAATCTTTCGGAAAGTATTTCAGAATTTACATCAATAAAAAAAACATTTGTTGTGTAAGAAAGAATTAGTCTCATATTATCATGATAACATGGCGTCCCTCCACCTAAAGAAAGAACACAATTCTTATAATTACTTAACACAGAATTCAATTCAGAATTCTCTATACTTCTAAATTTAATTTCACCTAGATCATTAAATATTTGACTAATTGACTTTGAATATTTTTTTTCAATAACACTATCTAAGTCTAAGAATTTTACATTCAATTTTTGTGAAAGCTTCTTTCCTACAGAACTCTTTCCACAACCCATATAACCAATCAAAACGATAACTGAATTATCACTCATAAATGTGAAAAATATTATTAAACAAATTTATGAGAAATAATCTTTGAATAATATATTAATGGTCCTATATTTGCAGGCGTTGAAATTAGACCTGGTAGCTCAGTTGGTAGAGCATCTCCCTTTTAAGGAGAGGGTCCTGGGTTCGAGCCCCAGCCAGGTCACTTCTCTAGCGCACGTGGCGGAATTGGTAGACGCGCTAGGTTGAGGGCCTAGTGGGAAGTTTTCCCTTGGAGGTTCGATTCCTCTCGTGTGCACAATCTTTTTTTAATATAGTGAGTAAACAAATTTTTATCATTGGCTCAGGGTTCTCCTCTTTATCTGCAGCTTGCTATTTGTCAAAAAAAGGGTATAATGTTTCTGTTTTTGAAAAAAATAAAAATTTTGGTGGTAGAGCTAGACAGTTTGAGTCGGATGGATTTACATTTGATATGGGACCTAGCTGGTATTGGATGCCTGATGTTTTTGAAAGATTTTTCGATGATTTCGGTAAAAAGGTTTCAGATCTATATGAGCTTAAAAAATTAAATCCAGCATACAGAGTAGTTTTCGATAAAAATTCTCAATTTGAAATTGAAGATAACATTAATTCAATCGTCAAATTATTTGAAAAGCACGAAAAAGGTAGTGGAAAAAAATTAGAGTCATTTATGAAAGAGGCTAAAGATAATTATGACTTAGCTGTGACCAATATGCTTTATAAAATGCCTGGTTTATCTCCTCTAGAATTAGTGAATTCAAAAACTATCGCAAAAGCCAATTTATTTCTTACTAATATTAAAAAGCAAATTGAAAAAAGATTTAAAAATCATAAACTGAGATCTATTTTACAGTTTCCAGTTCTATTTCTAGGAGCTAAACCATCCAATACACCTGCATTCTATAATTTCATGAATTATGCTGATTTTGGTTTGGGAACTTGGCAACCAAAAAATGGATTTTATGATGTTGTAAAAGCAATGATTAAAGTTGCCAAAGAAAATGGTGTAAAATTTTATAATAATTCAAATATCGAGAAAATTGAAGTTCAAAATGGTCAGGTATATGGTATTTCAATTAATAATAAAATTCATAAATGTGACATACTTATTTCAGGTGCTGATTATGCTCATACTGAAAAATTACTTCCCAAAGAACTTAGGCAGTATTCTGATAAGTATTGGGATACTAGAACCTGGTCACCATCATCCCTGCTTTTTTACTTAGGACTGAATAAAAAAATAAGTAATTTAAATCACCATAACCTATTTTTTGATACTGATTTTGATAAGCATGCTGATGAAATTTACTCAAATCCAAAGTGGCCTGAATCTCCGTTATTTTATCTAAATATTACAAGCAAAACTTTTAAACATACAGCGCCTAAAGGTCATGAGAATTGTTTTATATTAATACCTATTGCAACAGATTTAGAGGATAATGAAGATATTAGAAATAAATACTTTGAAATAGTTGCTAAAAGGTTGTTTTCAATAACTGGTTATGATCTAAAAAAACACATTGTTTTCAAAAAAAGTTATTGTATCGAAGAATTTAAATCTGATTATAACTCATATGGTGGAAATGCCTATGGATTAGCAAATACCTTAACTCAAACTGCATTTCTTAGACCTAACCTTAAAAGCAAGAAAGTAAAAAAATTGTATTTTAGTGGACAGCTGACGGTTCCAGGACCAGGTGTTCCACCTGCTGTAGTTTCTGGCAAGCTTGTTGCGGATTTAATACTAAAGAATGAAGGATCTGTTTGATAAAGTTTCTCTTGAATGTTCTAGGAATGTTACAAATTCCTATAGCACATCTTTTAGTCTAGCAACAAAAATGCTTTCAAAAAATATAAGACAAGACATATATAATATATATGGATTTGTCAGACTAGCAGATGAAATAGTAGATACATTTCATGATTTTGACAAAAAAATTCTTTTAGACAGATTTATTGATGAACTTGATTATTCTCTTAAAAATAATATAAGTACCAATCCAATACTCAACTCTTTTCAATTTACAGTCAATAAATATAAAATTGATTACGAATTAATAGATGCATTCTTGACCAGTATGAAAATGGATTTGAAAAAAGTAAAGTATTCAACTGAAAAAGAATATAAAGATTACATATATGGTTCTGCCGATGTCGTAGGATTGATGTGCCTTAAAGTTTTTGTAGGTGGTAATAAAGAAACATACAACAGACTTAAGCCAAGTGCAATGTCACTAGGAAGTGCGTTTCAAAAAGTTAATTTTTTAAGAGATCTTAATGCTGATTACAGTCTACTGAATAGAACATATTTTCCAAATTTAGATTTTAATGAATTTGACGATGATGCAAAAATGTTAATTATGAATGATATTGAAGAGGATTTTAGAAAAGCTCTCAAAGGTATATATGAGCTACCAAATAATTCTAAGTTTGGAGTTTATGCAGCATATAAATATTATAAGAGACTTCTAAAGAAATTAAAAAAGACTTCATACTTAAAGATCAAAAATCAAAGAGTAAGGGTTCCAAATTATCAGAAAGTTGATGTCTTGGCAAGATCTTATGTTAGATATAGACTAAATATTCTTTAAAAATGGAAACTATTGTTTGGATTTTAGCTCTAATTGGTTCATTTTCTATTATGGAATTTATGGCTTGGTTTACCCACAAATACATTATGCACGGAGTTCTATGGTCATTACACAAAGATCATCACAAGAAAGATCATAAGTCATGGTTTGAAAGAAATGATACTTTTTTCATTTTCTATGCTGTTGTTAGTATGATATTCGTAATTAGTTGGTCTGATTATGGTTTTATATTAGGATTACCAATAGCTATAGGTATATTTTTATATGGTTTAACTTACTTTATAGTTCACGACATATTTATACACCAGAGGTTTAAAATATTTAGAAACATTGACAACAAATATGCAAGAGGGGTTAGAAGGGCTCACAAAATACATCACAAAAATATTAACAAAGATGGTGGTGAATGTTTTGGAATGCTAGTTGTCCCTTTTAAGTACTTTAAATAAGTGTCATTTTAACTGCAGCCTCAGCACAATCATAACCTTTATTTCCATGCTTACCCCCACTCCTATCAATAGCTTGTTGATAATCATTATCAGTTAGGAGACATAATATTATAGGACAATTTCCAACAATATTTAAGTCTTTTATTCCGTTACAAACACTTTGAGAAATAAAATCAAAGTGTCTAGTTTCACCTTGAATAATACTTCCAATAGCGATTATGGCATCTAAATCATGGTCAGATTGCATTTTAACACATCCACTAATTAGTTCGAAACTTCCTGGAACACTATAGTGTTGAACACTGTCCTTATTAATATCGATTTTTGAAAAAAATTCATAGGCGCCATTCAAAAGTCTTTGAATAATTTCAGAATTCCATTCAGATGAAACTATACCAAATTTTTTATTGGATGCTTGTTTAAAAACTTCTATACTATAGGATGGCTTATAGTGGGAAGACATTTAATTTACTTGAGACAATTTAATATCAATATTGATTGCTTGCTGAGAATCTGGATAACCTTCCTTAATTTCTTCAAAATATTTTTTTGCTTTATTTTTTTTATTCAATCTTAAGCAAATACTACCTGACTTATCTAAAATAATTGGCCTTAAGAAACTATTAGATGTTGTTGATAAAGCTTTTTCATAATAATTTAAACCATCATCAAGTTGATTTAGTTGAACAAAAGAATCTCCAATTGTGGACAGGGCTAAAGTTCCTAAAAATTCATCATCAGAGCTGAAGTCATTTAAATACTTTATTCCCAAATCATATTTTTTCAAATTGAAGTATGCTATTCCAGCAGAGTAGTTTGAAATATTTGCTGCTGGTGTTCCTGAATAATCTTCAATAATGTCAAGAAATCCGTACTTACCATCAGCTCCATTAAGTGATAAATTATATAAAGAGTCAGATGTTTCAGCAGCTTCAACGGCTAAGTTGAAATATTTTTGAGCTGTAAAAAGCTCAGCATTACTTTCATCAACTTTAGGTTGATAGATTAATTTATCATATCCAAAATATAATACAAAAACAATAACAATTCCGGAGATTAATCCAACTAAGAGTTTTTGATATTTATTAATAAAAATCTCTGTTTTTGAAGCTCCCTGATCCAGGGATTCAAACACTTGTTTAGTGGAGCTTATATTATTCCCAATACCTGGTTTGTCTACTTTTGATTTTGATCTTTTCTTGTATGTTGCCATTACTCACGCAAAAATAAAATTTTATTCTAACGTACAAGGAGAATACTTAATTATTTTCTATAATTTGCATTGAGTATAAATCACTTCATGATACATAATTTTCTTCACAAACTACAATTATTTAATTACAAGAATATTATAGAGAATGAATTTATTTTTGATAAAAAAATCAATTGTTTAGTAGGTGATAATGGGGTTGGAAAAACTAATGTTCTAGATACAATTTATCACTTATCAATTGGTAAAAGTTATTTTAAATTAAAAAATGACCAAATAATTAATAATGATTCTGATTTTCTGCTGATTGAAGGAGATTTTGAATGTAATGAAAAAAAAGAAAATATAATTTGCAGCATAAAAAGTGGTGGCAAAAAGGTTTTAAAAAGAAATTCAAAAGTTTACAAAAAATTCTCAAATCACATTGGGCTTATTCCCGTAGTCATGATTTCACCTTATGATACTGATTTAATAAATGAAGGCAGTTTAGAAAGAAGAAAATTTATTGATAGTATAATTTCTCAAAATGACAAAAGCTACCTTCAAGATTTAATTGATTACAATAAAATAATTCAGAACCGAAATAAACTATTAAAAAATTCAAGTTATAATACAAAATCAAATCTTGAAATGATAGATGTTTATGATGATAAAATAATTGAATTATCAGATCCTATTCATGAAAAAAGAATAAGTTTTGTTAAAGAATTTTTACCATATTTTTTAGAAAAATATAATGATATCTCCTCAGGGAAAGAAGACGTTAGTATATATTACAAAAGCGATCTCAATGATAAATCAATTAAAGAAATTTTGAAGGAAACTTTAAAAAAGGATTTTATTTTACAATACACTAGTGCTGGAATACACAAAGATGATTTAATACTTGAGATTGATAATAATCCAGTTAAAAAATTTGGAAGTCAAGGACAGCAAAAATCATTTATTATTGCATTAAAACTAGCTCAATTTGAATATTTAAAAGTAAAAACAGGAATATCACCTATTTTATTGATGGATGACATATTTGACAAACTTGATTTTATTAGAGTAAAAAACATAGTCAATTTAGTTAATTCAAGTAACTTTGGACAGTTATTTATTTCTGATACTGATAACGATCGTATTGTCAAAATATTAGAAAGTTTAAATCTTTCCTCAAAGGTTTTTAGATTATGAAAAGAATTAGAAAAACAGAGAGAATAAATGTTATGCTTAATGATTTTATGAATCAAGAGAAAATATCAGATGGTATTTTTAATGTAAAGATTAATGAAGCATGGAAGAAATCAGTTGGAAAAAATATTTATAAATACACTAAATCTGTTAATCTTAAAGACAATATTCTATACATTGAGGTTGACAACCCAATTCTAAAACAGGAGATTCTTTACAGTAAGCAAAAAATAATTGATATGCTTAATGAAGAAATCAACGAAAAAATTATAGATAAAATTATTTTAAGATAAAATTTCTCTTCCAGAAAAGTGAAAAGATGCTTCTATTAGAGCATTGTCATCACTGTCAGATCCATGAACAGAATTTTCACCTTTGGAAATCGCATACTTTTTTCTAATTGTACCCTCATCAGCTGTGCTTGGATCTGTATCACCAATAAGTTTTCTGAAATCTGAAACTGCATTATCTTTCTCTAAAAAAGCTGCAACTATAGGACTTCTGCTCATATAAGATGTCAATTCATTGAAAAAAGGCCTTTCTTTATGAACAGAATAAAAAGTTTGAGCTTCATTTATGCTAATTTGAGTTAGTTTTAAAGCAATGATTTTAAAACCAGCATCAGTTATATCTTTGAGGATATCCCCAATTAAGCCTCTTTCAACAGCGTCAGGCTTAATCATCATAAAAGTTTTGTTTGACATTTTATTTTTTTTGCAAACCTAACAAAAAGAATCAAATGAAATGTTTAATTTAATTATAAATGATCAAAGAGATATCTATTGTTGGAACTGGAAATTTAGCTTACCATTTTGTTGAAATGATATCAAGAGTTGATGGACTAAATATTAATGAAATAATAGGTCGGCAAGAAAAGATTCCGAAAGCTTTTAGAAAATTTGAATTAAACTATAGCTCAAAAATATCCAACACATTAAAAAGTGATTTATATCTGATCCTAGTTTCAGATGACTATATAAAAGACATTTGTTGTAATCTTAAAAATCTAAATGGTATAGTTTCACATTGTTCTGGTAGTATTGACATTGAAGTTTTGAAAGAATGTAACAACTATGGTGTGATATATCCATTACAAACATTCAGTATGAATTCAAAATTAGATTACTCTAAAATCCCTTTTTTATTAGAAGCTTCGGACAAAGAGGTTAAAAATCAATTGAATGAATTTATATCAAAGATTTCAAAAAACATATCCTTTGAAAACTCAGAATCCAGATTTATTTATCATATTACAGGTGTAATTATAAATAATTTTACTAATCACCTAATTGTAAAAAGTCAACAAATTATTAAATCTAATAATCTCAATTTCGAATTTCTACATCCACTTATTGAAGAAACGATTAAAAAAACTGAACTTATTTCTGCGCTAGAAGCTCAAACTGGACCTGCAAAAAGAAATGACAAAATTACAATAGAAAAACATATTGATTATTTAAAAAAATATGACGTCGAAAAACTATATCGGGCAATTAGCGATTCAATAATTAATACTAATTTTGTGGAAGATGAGCTATAAATTAAAATTAAAAAATATTAAAAATTTTATTTTTGATGTTGATGGAGTCTTTACTGATGGATCTATTCTAGTTGATTCACAGGGTGAGGAATACAGAACTTTTAATACAAAAGACGGCATTGCTGTTAAATTAGCTACAGACTTAAATTATAATATCTGTGTAATAAGTGGAGGAAATAATGAAGGTGTTAGAAAAAGACTTGAGAGACTAGGTGTACGCAATGTACATCTAGGTGTGGGAAATAAAAAAGATGTTTACTTAAAATTTCTTTCTGATAATGATTTAAAAAATGATGAGACTGTTTACATGGGAGATGATTTACCTGATGAAGAAATTCTTAAATTATGTGGTTTATCAACTTGTCCATATGATGCATGCCCAGAAATCAGAGAAATTGTTGATTATATAAGTGTTAAGAAGGGTGGAGATGGATGTGTAAGAGACATAATCGAACAAGTTTTAAGAATTCAAGAAAACTGGAAAATTCACCACGATTCAAAAAACATATGATGTCTAATTGGAAAAAAGAATATTCTCTAGTTCTTATATTAAATTTTATATATCTGATTATTTTTACACTACTGATGTAATATGGTAATTTTTGATTGGATTGTTCTAGCCCTAACAATTTTATTTATTGTTACATACGGTGTTTTAAAGACAAGTAAAAGTTCAAACATAAAATCATTTTTAAAAGATAACAACAATACTAATTGGTTTACTATTGGAGTATCTGTCATGGCTACTCAGGCAAGTGCAATCACTTTCCTTTCAACCCCAGGTCAAGCATATAATGATGGTATGGGATTTCTACAATTTTATCTAGGATTACCAATTGCAATGATAATAATATGTGCCTTTTTTGTTCCATTATATCACAAGCTTAAAGTTTACACAGCTTATGAGTTTTTAGAAAAAAGGTTTGATCAAAAAACAAGAACATTGGGTGCAGTTTTATTTCTTATACAAAGAGGATTAGCCGCTGGTATTACAATTTTTGCTCCTTCAATTATTCTTTCCTCAGTACTCAATATAGATTTAAAACTTTTAAATATAATCATTGGTTTACTTGTTATCATTTATACAGTTTCAGGTGGGACAAGAGCTGTTAATACTACTCAGAAACAACAAATGTTCATAATTTTCACTGGACTTTTTGTAGTATTTTTTATAATTCAAAACAACTTACCTGATCAGCTAACTTTCAATAAGTTTTTAGATTATGCACGTGAATCTGAAAAAATGAATATACTTGATTTTTCAATTGATTATGAAAATCGATACACGTTTTGGAGTGGAATAACCGGAGGACTTTTCTTAGCACTTTCATACTTTGGGACTGACCAAAGTCAAGTTCAAAGATATTTAGGTGGTAAATCTGTAAAAGAAATTAGACTAGGGTTAATATTTAATGGAATTTTTAAAATCCCGATGCAGTTTTTTATTTTATTAATTGGTGTATCAGTATTTATTTTTTATGAATTCAATACAAGTCCAATTAATTTTAATCCACAGGCAACTCAATACCTTGAGCAAAACCTAAGAGATAATTTTACGGAGATAAATTCCGAATTAGAATCAATAAATTATAAAAAAAAGAAATTTCATGAAGAATTTTTTAATGAATCTGATATTGATTTTGAAAAACTAAAAATTATTCAATCAGAGGAGAAAATATTAAGAACTCGAGTTAAAGAACTTATAGATACTAATACTGATATTGAATCAAATGATAAAGACTATGTTTTTTTACATTTCATCTTAAATTATCTGCCATCTGGGATAATTGGATTACTAATAGCAGTGATTATTTCAGCTGCAATGTCCTCAACTGCCTCAGAACTTAATGCCCTGGCTGCAACAACCACAATTGATATTTACAAGAGAAATACAACAAAGAAAAAAAGTGAAAAACACTTTCTGAAAATGTCAAAAATATTCACTGTAATGTGGGGATTAATAGCAATATGTTTTGCAAGCTTTGGAACTTTATTTGAGAATTTAATACAACTTGTAAATATTATTGGCTCTATTTTTTATGGAACAATCTTAGGAATTTTTCTTGTTGCATTTTTCTTTAAAAGAATTACTTCAAATTCAGTTTTTTATGCAGCCTGTTGTTCACAATTATTAATTTTCATCATATATTTTAACATTGATATTAGCTACCTATGGCTTAATTTTATAGGAGCTGTATTTACTGTAATCCTTTCAGTATTCTTAGAAAATACAGGCTTATTCAGAAGATAATAATCTATTATTTAACCTTTTTAAAGTATTAATTCCATCAGGACCCCCTGTTTTCATTGCATCATCTAATCCTAATTTTGCATATTCTTTAGCTTTTTTTAATTTACCGGCTTTTTCATAAATCAAAGACTTATATCTGTATTGCCAATATCTATGTTTTTTATTATTAGGATATGCTAAATTAATCCACTTCATTGCTTGTTTAATATTTATGTTTTCCTCTAAATAGTATACTGCTGCAGCACTCAAATCACTAACGGTAGGGTTATTTGCCATTACGTTTTCAATTTGAACTTTCATTTTTTCTTTAGTCATAACATCTAAATCAAAGGAAATTAATTGATTATCCCACAAAAAATCTAATGTCCCCCCTTTGTTCGAAATATTATTGATCGAAATAGTAAATGTTTCTACTGTAAATGGAAGTGATACAAAACTTGAAAAAACATTAAGTAAAACCTTGCTTTCATCTATTTCTTTCAATGCACCCCAATTTCTATTTTTTTCATAAAAAATAAGATTTAGCCCTT
>SGZB01000011.1 GCA_004321735.1 Flavobacteriales bacterium
TAAACTAAAAGATGATTTTGTTTGGCATAGTCATAAAAATGAAGATGAACTTTTTATGGTATTTAAAGGAACACTTTTAATTGATTTTAGAGATGGTAGAACGGTTGAGATTAAAGAAGGTGAAATTTTAATTATTCCAAAAGGTGTTGAGCACAGACCTCACACTAATGGAGAAATTGTATTCAATCTATTATTTGAGCCAAATACAACTCAACACACTGGTGATCTTGAAACTGAGATGACCGTAAAAAAATTAGAATGGATTTAGAAAATAAAAACCCACTCATCAAAGTGGGTTTTTATTTTGTGGGCGCTGAGGGATTCGAACCCCCGACCCCTTGGGTGTAAACCAAGTGCTCTGAACCAACTGAGCTAAGCGCCCAAAAGAGCGACAAATATAACACAAATTTGTTAAGATATTTAAGCTAAAATTTCAGAAATTAAGTATATGCTTCCAATGACAAAAACAACATCATTCTTTGAGGAATCATTCATAGCTTGAACAAGAGCATTCTTAGATTTATTAAATGATTTAAAATTTAATTTATTTTGACGTGCTCTCTCTAAAATTTTCTCAATATTCATTGCTCTTTCACTATCTAAATTACAGAAATAATAAATATAATTTTTGGGTAATAAATCAACGATTTTCAATTGATCAATCTTATCTAGAGTTCCAAATACTATTCTAATTTGATTTTTATATTCTTTGATTTGACCTAATATTTCTTTAATACCGTCAACATTATGAGCTATGTCAATAATAACGTTCGGATTGTATGATATTATATCCCACCTTCCATAAAATCGTGTATTTTTTTTAACATTTTTAACTCCTTTTTTAACTAATTGATAATCAATTTGAATATCATTTAATATTGATATTGCTTTGAGAGCTACACTAATATTTTTTCTTTGATACATTCCTTTCAGATCAGAATCGTAATTTACTTCATTCGAAGAACCAACTAAATACATTTTTGTAAGTCTATCATCACATGTCTTTTGAAAAAACCTTATTAAATTTTTTCTATTTTCTCCAATAACTAAAGGAATACCAGTTTTAATTATTCCAGCCTTTTCAGTGGCTATACTTAAAAGAGTATTTCCAAGAAATTTTTTATGATCATATCCAATATTCGTTATACAAGAAACAATTGGATTGCAAATATTTGTGGCATCTAGCCTACCACCGAGTCCAACCTCAAGAATAACATAATCAGTTTTATTTTTAGAGAAATAACAAACACTCATTGAAAATAATATTTCAAAAAATGAAATTTTATTTTCTGTAAAATACTTTTTGTGTTTACTAATGAATTCTGAAAAGAAGTCTTTAGAAATATAAACTTCATTAATTTTTATTCTTTCTCTAACATCTAATATATGTGGAGAGCTAAAAACACCAATATTTTTACCGTGTTCTTGTAGTATTGAAGAGATAATATTTGAAGTTGAACCTTTTCCGTTAGTTCCTCCTATGTGTATTATTTTAAGTTTTTTTTCTGGGTTTTTTAGATA
Source organism: Flavobacteriales bacterium (assembly GCA_004321735.1). Taxonomy (GTDB): domain Bacteria; phylum Bacteroidota; class Bacteroidia; order Flavobacteriales; family Flavobacteriaceae; genus Eutrophosalina; species Eutrophosalina marina. Next base: position 1,522 of record SGZB01000011.1, read on the forward strand.
ATTAAAAAGGTCATAAACTTTTTTAAGAGTAAGTTTATAACCTTTATAATCTTTGTTAAATGAAATTGGTATTTCATTTAACCATTTCAATGCATTTTTATAATTCATTACATGAGAACATAATCTCTCAATAATATAAATACTAAGAATCCAGCCAAGTATCCAACAAATGCAAGGAATGCTATTTTTTTCAAGTACCACATAAAATCAATTTTCTCCATACCCATGGCTACAACACCTGCTGCAGACCCAATGATTACCATGCTTCCTCCAGTACCAGCAGCATATGCAATACCATGCCATAATGGATTATCTATTGCTTCACCAAACATTCCCATTGATGCAGCAACAAGCGGAACATTGTCAATAGCAGCTGAAAGAAAACCAAGAACAAAAACTACAATATCAAGTCCACCAAATAATACCCAATCGACGTTTTCAAATGTAGAAACTAGCCATTGACCAACTCCAAAAACAATCCCTAATGCTTCAAGAGCACCAACAGCCATCAAAATTCCGAGGAAAAATAATATACTAGGCATTTCAATTTTTGCGAGTGCGTGATGTATTGGACTATGGTGTCCATCGGATGGTCCAGCTAATTTAGCGTTAAATGATTCAGCGATAATTGAAACTACTGCTAGTGATAGCATCATACCAACATAAGGTGGGAGATCTGTAATGATTTTAAAAATAGGAACAAAAACTATTGAAGATAAACCAATAATTAAAATTTTGGATCCAAATGGATTTTCAGTATCATTTGTTTTTGGTGGCTGTATTTCACCCTGAAAGACTTTGTACTTTGAAGCGATAAACGTAGGTAGAATCATACAAACTAACGAAGGGACAATTAAAAACTTAATCAAAGCTCCAATGGATACTTTATTTCCAATCCATAACATAGTTGTTGTAATATCTCCAATTGGTGACCAAGCTCCACCTGCATTAGCTGCTACTATTATCATACCTGCATACCATAGTTTAAGATTCTTATCTGTCACAAGTTTTTGAAGAATTGTAATTAAAACAATTGTTGCAGTCAAATTATCAATGATAGCAGAAAGCACAAATGCTAATGAACATATTATCCATAATATTTTTACTTTACTCTTAGTTTTAATAAGTCTTTTAATTGTAGCAAATCCGTTAAAAAAGTCAATTGTTTCAACTATGGTCATTGCACCAATCAAGAAAACTAAGATTTCAGCAGTATGGCCTAAAAAATAATTTAAAACATACTTTAGTTTTTCTGGGATAAGTTCTTTGTTTTTTGTATCAATTTCAAAAACAGTTAAGTCAAAATAAGAAATCAAACCCCACATAACTGCCATCATTATCAAGGCAGGAATTAATTTGTCTAATTTTAATGTATGTTCAAAAGCTATAGCTAAATAACCAAGAACAAATACAACTAGAATAATAGTTTCAATCATATCTAAAAATCTTCAATTATAGTACCAAAATATGTATAATTTGTAAAATTACATGGCATTTTTTGAAAGATTGATATTAATTTAAAATATTGGTGTTAATTGTATGGTATTTGCAAAAAATGATAGATGAATGTTTACTTTTACGAATTCCTAAACTAACTTTTATATGATCAAAGAACAAGGCCTATACAGTCCATTGAATGAACGCGAAAATTGTGGAGCTGGATTTATATGTAGTTTAACCGGAAAAAAAACAAATAAAATAATTCATGACGCCCTTAATATTCTTGTGAGATTAGAACATAGAGGAGCAGTAAGTTCAGACGGAAGAACTGGTGATGGCGCTGGAATATTGATAGAAATTCCTCATGATTACTTTGCAAGTGAGTGTGAATTTGATTTACCTAGTTCAGGAAAGTATGCTGTTGGTATGGTTTTTTTACCAGCAAAAATAAATCAACTAAATTTTTGTATCCAATCATTTGAAAGTGAAATTAAAAGACAAAGTTTAAAAGTTTTAGGATGGCGTAATGTTCCCATTAACTCTAAAGTTGTAGGTGAGATTGCTTCTAAGTCTCAACCTGTAATTAAGCAAGTTTTTATTAGTAGTGAAGATGAAAATATTCAAGAAAAAGAATTAAACACTAAGATTTATGTCGCGAGAAAAATTAGTGAAAACAGTATTTATCAGTCAGAGTTGTCACAAAAGAATTACTACTATTTTTCAAGTCTACATACAAGGACATTAATATACAAAGGACTATTAATGCCTGAAGATATTGAAAGATTTTACACTGATTTAAGCAACCCTAAATTAGTTACCAGACTTGCTTTGGTTCATCAACGATTTTCCACAAATACATTTCCTACTTGGGATTTAGCCCAACCATTCAGGTACATGTGTCACAATGGTGAAATCAATACTTTAAAGGGCAACATTAGCAGAATGACAGCCCGTGAGGAATTAATTAATTGTGACTTCATTGAAAAAAGTGATATTGAAAAATTATTTCCAATAATTTTAGAAGGTAAATCAGATTCAGCATCAATGGATATGGTTGTTGAACTTCTAATTATGACAGGAAGATCTCTGCCTGAAATTATGATGATGCTCGTGCCCGAAGCTTGGGAGAAACATAATTCAATGTCCTCTAAAAAGAAATCATTTTATGAATTCAATAGCTGCATCATGGAACCGTGGGATGGGCCCGCATCAATTCCTTTCACAGATGGAAATTATATCGGTGCATTGTTAGATAGAAATGGTCTTCGACCATCAAGATATTCAGTAACGAAAGATGGTTATGTAATTATGTCATCCGAAACTGGAGTAGTTAATGTTGATCCAAAAAATATTGAAAGCCATGGACGTCTTGAGCCTGGAAAGATGTTTTTAGTTGACATGAATCAAGGGAGAATTATTAAAGATGATGAAGTTAAATCTGAAGTAACCTCAAAATATCCTTATCAAAAATGGGTTAAGGATAACATCCTTCCTCTTTCAAAAATACCCTACACTGGAAATAAAACACCAGCAGAAGAGATTGATTTTGAGACAAGGTTAAGAATTTTTGGATATACTCAAGAAGATTTTAAAACAGTAATACTTCCAATGTGCGTAAACGCAAAAGAAGCAATTGGATCAATGGGTTCTGACACCCCGCTAGCTGTTTTATCAAATAAACCTCAATTATTATATAACTATTTCAAACAACTTTTTGCACAAGTAACCAATCCTCCATTGGATGGTATTAGAGAAGAAATTGTAACTGATACAAGCCTGGCTGTGGGAAGTGATTTTAATATTTTTAATATTAATGAAAAGCATGCCAAAAAATTAAAAATCAATAATCCTATAATTTCAAATGAGGATCTTGATAAAATTAAATTTGTGAAGCACAAGGATTTTAAATCATTTACTATTCCAGCACTGTATGATTTAAATAAAGGTCACAATGGTATTGAGCAATCCCTTGAAAAAATAGTTAATGAAATTGAGAAAAAAGTTGATAATGATTATAATATTATAATTCTTACTGATAGAAATGTTTCAAATAAGAAAGCTCCTATACCTATGCTTTTAGCTTGCTCTACAGTCCATCACTATCTAATCAAGAAGAAAAAAAGATCAAAATTTGGGATTATAATTGAATCAGCTGAACCAAGAGAACCACACCATTTTTCAATGTTATTTGGTTATGGAGCAAGTGCTATTAATCCTTATTTAGTAAATGAAATAATTACATACCACCACAAAAAAGGCATTATTAGTGGAATCACTAGAAATAAAGCTATATCTAATTACAATAAAGCAATTGCCAAGGGTATTTTAAAAGTGATGAATAAAATTGGTATTTCTACACTTAATTCATATAGAGGATCACAAATTTTTGAAGCACTCGGACTTAGAAAAAAATTCGTTGATAAATATTTTAACAATACGCCATCAAGAATTGAAGGAGTTGGATTATATGTTTTAGAAAAAGAAATTTCAGAACGACTAAATACTGCATTTAATTCAGATCTTGATATCAATAAACTTGAGATGGGTGGAGAGTATAGATGGAGAAGAAATGGTGAAAAACACATGTTAAATCCTACTACAATTTCAAAACTTCAACAAGCTGTGAGGTCAGAAAAATATGAAACTTATAAAGTGTATTCTGATCAGATTAATAAACAAAACGAACAACTAATGACCATTAGAGGTTTATTCAAATTTGTTGAACTTGACCCAATTAACATTGATGAAGTTGAACCTTGGACAGAAATTGTAAAAAGATTTAAAACAGGAGCCATGTCATATGGTTCAATTAGCAAAGAAGCTCACGAAAATCTAGCCGTTGCAATGAATAGAATTGGTGGAAAAAGTAATTCTGGAGAAGGAGGTGAAGATCCAGAAAGATTCAAAAAAGATAAAAACGGTGATTCAAGAAATAGTTCAATCAAACAAGTTGCATCAGGAAGATTTGGAGTTAGTTCGTATTATTTGACAAATGCTAATGAAATTCAAATCAAAATGGCTCAAGGTGCTAAGCCTGGTGAAGGGGGTCAATTGCCAGGACCAAAAGTTAATCCATTGATCGCTAAGGTTAGAAACTCAACCCCTTACGTTGGATTAATTTCACCCCCACCACATCACGATATTTACTCAATTGAAGATTTAGCTCAATTGATATATGATTTAAAAAATGCTAACAGAAGTGCAAGAATTAATGTTAAACTTGTTTCTAAGGTAGGAGTTGGGACCATTGCTGCTGGTGTAGCAAAAGCAAAAGCAGATGTCATTCTCATTTCTGGTTTTGATGGAGGAACTGGAGCTTCACCACTAACATCTTTAAAACATGCTGGACTCCCCTGGGAATTAGGAATTGCTGAAGCTCAGCAAACATTAGTTTTAAATGATTTGAGGGGGAGAGTAGTAATAGAATGTGATGGTCAAATGAAAACAGGTCGAGATGTTGCAATAGCTTGCCTTCTTGGAGCAGAAGAATTTGGATTCTCAACTGCACCCTTAGTTGCATCTGGTTGTATAATGATGAGAGCTTGTCATCTAAACACATGCCCAGTTGGAATTGCTACGCAAGATCCTGAACTAAGAAAAAACTTCAAGGGTAAGCCTGAACATGTAATTAATTTCATGTATTTCGTAGCCCAAGAATTAAGAGAAATTATGGCTAGTCTCGGATTCAGAACCATAGATGAAATGGTTGGTCAAAGTCAAAAGCTGAATATGAAGGATGCTGTATCTCATTATAAATTCAAAGGAATAGATTTATCAAAAATTCTGTACAAACCTAATGTAAATGAATCTGTATCAATTAGAAAAACAATAGATCAGAATCATAATTTAGATAATGTACTAGACTTTAAAATCTATGAGGAAGCTAAACTGTCTATTGAGAAAAAAATTAAAATGAACTTAGATTTTAATATTAAGAATACTGACAGGACAGTAGGAGCTATTATCAGTAATGAAATTTCTAAAATTCATGGAGAAAAAGGACTTCCTAAAGATACACTGACATTAAACTTCAAAGGATCAGCAGGTCAGAGTTTTGGAGCTTTCTCAGCTAGAGGCTTAAAACTTGTAGTTGAGGGTAACACAAATGATTATTTTGGTAAAGGTCTTTCGGGTGCAACTATAGTTGTAAAAATTCCAAAAGAGTCAACTTTTGAATCAGACAAAAATATAATTACTGGAAATGTCACATTGTATGGCGCTACTAGTGGTGAAGCATATGTTAATGGAATTGCAGGTGAAAGATTTTGTGTAAGAAATTCTGGAGCTACTGCAGTTGTTGAGGGAGTTGGAGATCATGGGTGTGAATATATGACAGGTGGAGTTGCACTTGTTTTAGGAAAAATTGGAAGAAATTTTGCCGCTGGCATGAGTGGAGGAATTGCTTATATTCTAAATGAGGATTTAAATAAAAATCATTTTAATTATGAAATGATAGAACTAGAAACACCAGACAATCAAGATATTGATTTGATTAAATCATTGGTTGAAAAACATTTTTCTAACACATCTAGTCAGATTGCAGAAAAAATTATTAAAAATTGGAAGGCTTATAAAGATAAATTTATAAAAGTAATGCCAACTGAATATAAGTTAGCTTTAGAAAAATTAGCAAAAGAAAAAATTGACCAAATAATTAACTAGCATGGGTAAATTAAAAGGTTTTGTTGAATATGATAGAACAGATGAAAAATACTTATCTGTTACAGAAAGATTAAAAAACTATAAAGAATTTACTATTACACCAGATCAATCTGAAATGGTAAAGCAAGGAGGTAGATGTATGGATTGTGGTGTTCCATTTTGCCACTCAGGATGTCCACTCGGAAATTTAATTCCAGATTTCAATGACGCTGTATTCAGAAAAGAATGGAAAATGGCGCTTGACATTCTGCATTCAACAAATAACTTCCCTGAATTTACTGGAAGATTATGTCCTGCGCCATGTGAAGCTGCCTGTGTATTAGGATTAATTAATCCTCCAGTCTCAATTGAGATGATTGAAAAATATATTGTTGAAAGAGGTTTTGAAGAAGGGTGGATAAAAGCAAAAGTTACCTCAAAGAGAACAAATAAAAAAATTGCTGTAGTTGGATCAGGACCAGCTGGATTGGCAGCTGCTCAACAATTAAATAGTGTAGGTCATAGAGTTGAGGTTTTTGAAAGGGACAATAAAATTGGTGGACTTTTGAGGTATGGCATTCCAGATTTTAAACTTGAAAAATCAATCATTGATAGAAGACTAAAAATTTTAGAAGAAGAAGGTATAATTTTTCACACCTCTAGAGAAGTTGGAACAGACATTTCTGTTTCTGAACTAGAAAAAGAATTTGATATTATTTTATTGACTGGTGGAGCTACAATCAGAAGAAAATTACCAATCAAGGGGCACGATTTAAAAGGTGTGGTTCAAGCTATGGACTTCCTAAAACATCAAAATGAAGTTATAGACTTAAAAATTGATCAACAGAAAAATTATTCTGCAACATCAAAGAATGTAATTGTTATTGGAGGAGGAGATACAGGGTCTGACTGTATAGGAACATCTAACAGACACAAGGCAAAATCTGTAACTAACTTTGAAATTTTAGATAAACCATCAACTGAAAGAACTGAAGAAAACCCATGGCCCTACTGGCCTTTTACTCTTAAGACTAGTTCATCACATGAAGAAGGTATTGATAGAAAATGGTCAATTATGACAAAAGAATTCATTGGTGATGAAAACAAAAATCTAACTGGAATAAAGACCGTAGCTGTTGATTGGAAAAAAGATGGTGATAGCAGAAAGTTAATTGAAATCGAAGACTCTGAAAAAGTTTGGCCATGTGAATTGGCATTATTAGCTCTAGGTTTTACAGGTCCTGAGCAAGATTTGTTTTCAAGTTTAAATATTGAATTAGATCATACGATGAAGCCAGTAACTGAAAATTATAAAACAACAAATCCAAAGGTTTTTGCAGCAGGAGATTTAAGAAGAGGCCAGTCATTAATTGTATGGGCTATATCGGAAGGAAGAGAAGCTGCCTACCACATTGACAAGCAGTTGATGGGAAATACAAATCTTCCATCAAAAATTGATGGAGATTTACCATCAATTAAATAAATTCCAATTTAATCCAAATCTAAAGCTAGTATCCCTGTAGGGGTTAGTTGGTGTTGAGAAATACTTATTTCCAGTTAAACTAGAGTTAATGTGCTCAAAAATGAAAAACAATCTAGTTTGTCTAATTTTCGCATTAAGAAAAAAATCAATAATTGGGTATCCTCCTATTTTGATTTCATTTTGTACATGAAAAGTTGAAATAAGGGGATTGTACTCACTTGAGTAAAATTTTGAAAAGTATTTTGCAGTAAAACCTGTTTGAATATCTAATACATTTCTGAAAATTTTTTCTTCAAGATAAATTGATGATCTGGCTATAAAATCTGGTAAATTCAATACTTCTTTGACTTGATTTACCTTCTGAACTAGTAATGTATTATCTAGATTAAATTTTCCAAAACTAAAATTCTTATTGACTTTGATCTTTGATATTTTAATTTCATTTGATGATACTTTTAATTTAGGAACAAAGTCATAATCAATATCTTTTCTTGTATCTATATAAAAATAATTTGATATTGATGATAATGTCAACTCAAAAAGATCAAGAAATCTATTTGAAAAATTGATTTTAAGGGAATTATTATTTATCAACTTATTTTGATTATTCCAACCAACTAAATCATAAGAACTCTTGTAATAGTCATAAATAATACCTGGATGTGTTTCAACAGATGATAACTGAACAAACAAATTATTGATATTTTTAAATTTTAAAGAGAATAAGTATTTATTTCCTACTCGATCACCATTCATTTTTTTATCAATAGTTGCGGAAAAACTTAATGATTTAGTATTGTGAGATAGTTCGGCAAATATCAAATTTGAATTATTTTTAATTTTTGAGTCTGTAGAATTAATTTCAAAAAATTCATAATTGAATCTTTTCAAACCGAACTTTATATTATCAAGCAATAAAGATTTGGAATTAAGAAAAAATCTCGCGCTTGAAGTTCTAAATTTAAAACTATCGTTTATGGAATTTGAGCTTGTGCTTGGACCATAATATTCAGGATTTATAATAGCTTGACTGTATGAATTATTTACAGTGGTGTAGTGAAAATCAAAACCTAAATTAAATTTATTCTTCCCTGCAAAATTAAAGTGATTTTCAGAATAAAATTCTCTCTTAAAAAATAGATTTTTTGCATCATCAAATTTTACATTTAATTTTGATTTCTCATTATATAATGGGTCTCCAGATTCAAAATTTTCTAAAGCAGTTTCAGTCAAACCTCCATTTTCTTTTTTTTCTAATTGTTGCGACAGGTAAAATGTTTTTGAATTAAATTTTTCAGAATTATAATTATATGTAAATCTAAAATGTTTTGATCCTGATAATGAGTTTTGATATTTCCCCAAAGAGCGTAATGCTTTGAATTCCAATGAAAAATTTAATTTTCTATTAATGTTTGTTGTAAATAAAGCATTTGTAAGTTGACCCTGAGAAAAAACTGTTTTAAATAAAAGTTCAGTGACTGGGTAAGCAACTTCATAAAATTGAACCTCACTTTTATTGGTTAACAAAATATTATTTGCATTGTAGCCAAATGATAGTAAATTATTTTTTGAAGGATTGTATGTTAATTGATTATAAATTTGTCCAACATTATTGAGTTTTACTAACTCAAAATCATCTTTTCTTATATAATTGAACTTGTAAAATTTTTTTATTGTCAGTGAAGTATCGATATATGAAGTGTCATTTTCTATTGTAAACCTTTTTAACTTATTTACATCAAACTTAAATTTATCTATTGATAAGGAATCGCCAATATTAGAAATTGTTTTATTTAAAAAACCACCTCCAGTTTGTGAATACACAAATGAAAAAGAGAGAAATGCTAGTAGAATAAGAATTTTTCTCAAAACTTAAGATTTAAACAATTAATATATTTAATAGCAAATTTAAGCAATGATGCATGATTAAAAGTTATAATGAAAAAAAATTGATATGTGGGATTGATGAAGCTGGAAGAGGTGCATTAGCTGGACCAGTAACTATTTCAGCAGTGATTTTACCAAAATCATATCATAATGAAAAGATTAAAGACTCTAAAAGACTATCTAAAAAAAAGAGATTAGAGTTGTTTAATGAAATAGTAAATGTTGCTATTGACTTCTCCATTGTAAATATTGATGTACAAATAATTGATGAAACAAATATATTAGAATCAACTTTTTTAGGGATGAATCAATGCATTAATGAATTAAAAATCCTTCCTGATATTTATTTAATTGATGGAAATAAATTCAAATCTGAAAAAAAAATAAATTATAAATGTGTTGTAGGAGGCGATAATATTTATCAATCCATTGCAGCCGCATCAATCCTAGCGAAAGTAAGCAGAGATATGAAGATGAAAAATCTAAACTATTTTTATCCAAAATTCAGCTTTAATGAACATAAGGGCTATGGAACAAAAAAGCATATTCTAGCAATAAATAAATATGGATTATCACCAATTCATAGATTATCTTTTAAATTAAAAGGAAAACAGTTGTCTCTTAAAATTTGAGTTTATAATTTTACTTTGAATGAAAAGAATCATTTTACTTTTTTTATTATGTTTTTCATGTCAAAATAACAAAGAGGATTTTAATTTAAATGTAATACCAGATAATCCGCTATACTTTATATCTATTGATTCTTACGATGACCTAAATTATAATGAAATAAGTTTTATAGATGATATATTAGATATCAATATTGCTAATGATAGTTTACTTGATTCATCAAGTGAAATCAGCTACAGTATCCATAAAATTGGTAAAGACAACTATGGAAAATTAATTTCATTCAATAATTCCAAAAAGATTTTTTTAAACAAATCAAAAGACTCATCATTATATGAAAACAAAAAAATCTACAATTTAAAACTTGATGAGTTGGAATATTATTATTTAAATAAAAACAATAAACATATTTTTTCTGATAATATTATTTTATTAGAAAATTATATTAGAAATGCTAGTTTTAAAAGTAATTCTGAATCAAAAAACTTTTACAGACTTTTAGAATCTAAATCTGAAAATCTTTCTCTACTTGTATCTCAAAACTTTAAAAATCTAGATTTTAATGGTATTTCTATTAATATCGAAGAAATTTCAGATTGGGTGAATTTTGAATTTGATATTTCGAATAATGAAATTGCAATAATTGGAACATCAATTTTTGATAATAAATCAAATAGAATTATTAATCTTTTTAGAAACAATAAACCTAAAAAATCTAATATTATTGAAATAATTCCTCAGAGAATTGAATCCATAAAATCAATAAGTTTTGATTATAATAATTTTCAAAATAATCTTAATAACAATTTTAATAATACTCAATACAACTTAGAACTCGACTCTTTTTACAGTAATATTAATGAACTAGTATATTATAATGAAAGTGGAGAATCAGTTCTTTTAATAGACAAAATCGATGAAGAAATTCTGTTTGATCTCAAATCAAAGAAAGAGAAGGTCTACAGAAATTTTGAAATATTTAAGTTAGATGAACAAATCAGCGATTTAAGTAATCTTAAAGAATTTGATTTTATAAAGGATCTTAAATATTATTCAGTTATTGAATCCAACCTTATCTTATCAACTAATATAGGTCCAATTGAAGAAATAATCTTTGAATATAAAAGTGGAAATAACCTTATATATGAAGAAAAATTTATTGAATTTAATAAAAGTATACCAACTAAGAATTCTTCGTATGAACTTTTTAAAATTAATAACCCAGATGAAAAAATGCCCTTTTGGTTTAAGACAATCAATGCTAGAGATTCCATCAATTATGTAACATACTTTTCAAAAACCTTAAGCAAAGAGTCAGAAAAAAAAATAGAATTAATTTTTAATAGATCGTTTGATAGTAAAATAATATCTGCACCTAATCTTGTTAATAATTACAGAACAGGGAACAATAATATCATTTTTCAAGATGAAAATTTAGAAGTTAAATTATTAGATTCTGATGGAAACATGCTTTGGAAAAAAAAATTAGACAAGAGAATTATAAGTGAAATATTTCAAGTTGATACGTATAAAAATAAAAGATTACAATTCTTATTTGCTACAACAAATGAAATTATTCTAATGGATATTAAAGGAAATATTGTTTATTCTTTAAAATTTAGAGAAAATAATGCCGTAAAGTTTTTATCAAAATTTGATTATGATAATAATAAAAACTATAGGTATTTGATTGTTACTGAAAATGAAACTAGAATGATAGATTCCAAATTTAAAACCGTTAAAGGATTTAAAGCAAAACATGATAAGAATATTAGTGAACCCTATAAACATATCAGAGTTTCAAATAGAGATTATATTGTTGGTAAAAATTCAAATGGTAAAGTCTCTATTTTGAATAGAAGAGGTGCTGATAGAATTAAATTAGCTAAAGATTTAACTTTTAGCAGTCATTTACATGAATATGAAAATGGAATGATTGGACTACTTTCCTCTAATGAACTCATTAAAATTAATCTTTCAGGAAAAATTTCAAGAGACTACAGTTCAAATAAAGAAAATCAAATAAATGCCAATAATAAAACTATTGTTTCATATAATGACAATAAAATGACAATTAATGGTCTTTCATATGACTTACCTTTTGCTACTTACGATAACTTATCAATTTTCAAAACACAGAACAAGTCCTACTACTCTATTATTGATCAAGAAAATAATAAAGTTTACTTGTATGATGATTCGGGTTTAATTGATGGATTTCCGTTATTTACTAGTTCAAATATTGATATTAACGAATATGGCAACAAAAAATTTATAACATTTCTAGGCGATAGTTCAGAATTAGTTCTCTATTCAATCAACTAAAATTGAATTAAATATCTCCAAAAAATTTTTTGTAAATATTTTCGAAACACTTTCCAATGAGATTGATTCTTGAATCTCATTTTTTATAGATGTAACATTTCTATTTTCTAAGCCACATGGTACAATTCCATTAAAAAATTCAAGATCACAATTAACATTTAATGCTAAGCCATGCATTGTTACCCATCGACTAACTTTCACACCCATAGCACATATTTTTCTTTCAGATTTTTTACCTACATCTAACCAAACACCTGTTTTATTAGGGTTTTTTGATGAATGTATATTTAAATCTTTCAAAGTATTTATTACAACTAATTCTAAAAATCTTAAATATTTATGTATGTCAGTAAAAAAATTTTCTAAGTCTAGAATAGGATAAATAACTAGCTGGCCTGGTCCATGATAAGTTATATCACCACCTCTGGAAGTTTCATGAAATTGAATATTTTTTGCTTTTAGTTCGCTTTTAGAGTATAATAAATTTTCACTGTTTCCACTTTTCCCTAATGTATATACATGATCATGTTCAACAATTACCAAATAGTTTGGAGTGAGTTTATTTAAATTATTTTTTCTATTAAAAAGTTTAATATCAATAATTTCTTTTTGAAGTTTTTTCTGTAAATCAACGCACTTCGAATAATCGATATTACCTAAACTTAAAATCTTTACTTGATTGTTTTTTTTATACTCCATTAATTCTATGTAAAATTAAAAAATTGATAAGTATTGTAAATGTTATATCGCTATATTTGAAAAACATATGGCAAATCTTTCAGAACAAGAGATAATTAGAAGAGAGAAACTTGAGAAGATTAGAGAATTAGGTATTAATCCCTATCCCGCCGATTTGTATCCAGTAACTCATTTATCAGAGCAAATAAAATCCAATTTTATTGAAAATGAAAAGGTTGTAATTGCCGGAAGGTTAATGTCTAGAAGAATTCAAGGTAAAGCAAGCTTTGCTGAATTATTAGACAGTAAAGGAAAAATACAAGTATATTTTAACAGAGATGAAATTTGTCCAGAAGAAGACAAAATGAAATATAATGAGCTTTACAAGAAGCTCTTAGATATTGGAGATTTCATAGGTATTGAAGGTGAATTATTTACAACCCAAGTGGGAGAAAAAACAGTTTTGGTAAAAGATTTTAAACTGCTTTCAAAATCAATTAGACCCTTGCCGCTACCAAAGACTGATTCTGAAGGTAACATATATGATGAGTTTAACGATCCTGAACAGAGATACAGAATGAGGTATGTTGATTTAATAGTAAATCAACATGTTAAGGAAACATTTATTAAGAGGAGTAAGATTGTTTCATCAATAAGAGAATTTTTGCTTGACTTGAATTATCTAGAGGTTGAAACCCCCATATTACAACCTATACCTGGTGGGGCAGCTGCAAAACCATTTATAACTCATCATAATGCACTTAATATCCCTCTTTATATGCGAATTGCAAATGAACTTTATCTAAAGAGATTAATTGTTGGGGGATTTGATGGAGTATTTGAATTTGCAAAAGATTTTCGTAATGAAGGAATGGATAGAACACATAATCCTGAGTTTACTAATCTTGAATTTTATGTAGCATACAAAGATTACAATTGGATGATGAACACTACAGAAAAATTACTTGAAAAAGTTGCTGTAGATTTATACGGTCATAGTAAAGTAAATTACGGTAATAACACAATTGAGTTTAAAGGTCCTTACAAGAAAATTAGCATATTAGATTCAATTAAAGAAAACACAGGATTTGACTTGAGTAATTCCAGCGAGGAGGAAACATTTAAAATTGCTAAAGAACTGGGGGTTGAAATTGATGAAACAATGGGCAAGGGTAAAATTATTGATGAAATTTTTGGTGATAAATGCGAATCAAAGTATATACAACCAACCTTCATTATTGATTATCCTAAAGAAATGAGCCCATTAACAAAGGAACATAGAACTAATCCTGAATTGACTGAAAGGTTTGAACTATTAATTAATGGAAGTGAAATAGCAAATTCCTATTCTGAATTAAATGACCCAATAGATCAACTTAATAGATTCGAGGATCAATTGAAACTTTCGGAAAAAGGTGATGAAGAAGCAATGTTCATAGATCATGATTTTGTGAAATCCCTTGAATATGGTATGCCGCCAACCTCAGGAATTGGAATTGGAATTGACAGGTTAGTTATGTTATTAACAAATAATAGATCAATTCAAGAAGTTTTATTTTTCCCGCAGATGAAGCCGATAATAAAACAACCGGAATTGAGTGAAGATGCAAAATCAGTTTTTGAAATATTAAAAGAATTTGAAAGAATTGATTTATCGATTTTAAAAGAAAAATCCCAGCTCAGTAATAAAAAATGGGATAAATCAATAAAAGAACTTAACTCTAAATCAATTGCTAAGGTCGTAAAAGGTTCAAATGGAAAGCTAGAAGTTTTTCTTAATTAATATATTTATTTGACAGTTTTCCTTACATTTAAAAATTACAACTATTTTTTATAAATATGAGAAATTATTCAATATTTAAAACTAGTATCACAGTAATTGCTATGCTAGTGAGTTTTTCAACTTTTTCACAAAAAAAAGATGACTCAAAAAAGGATACTAAAAAAGAGAAGACCTATAGTGACATAATTACAGATAAAGCTGTTACTGATAATGGTTTATTCGATGTTCACAAAATTGATGATAAATATTTTTATGAAATAAACGACAGTCTATTAGGAAGAGACATGATGATGGTTACAAGGGTTGTAAAAATGGCCACTGAACTTCCACTGAGCCGTCATAAGATGAGTGAACAAGTTTTAAAATGGGAAAAGTTTGACAACAATATTCTACTAAAGCAAGCATCTTATTCAAAGTTTGCTAATGATTCATTACCAATTAGTATAGCCGTATCAAACTCAAACTTTGAACCTATTATTGCAAGCTTTAAGATTTCTGTAAAAAACAAGGATAAAAACTCATATGTAATTGATGTAACTAGCCTTTACAAAAACGATGTAAAAATGTTTGGCTTTCCTCAGTCAACAAGAAAAACATATAAGATTTCTAGTTTAGACTCTAAGCTTTCATTTATTGAATCTATTAGAAGTTTTCCGTTGAACATTGAAACTAAACATATAAAAACTTATAAATCTTCAGATTCTAGAAATGGCCAAATTTCTATGGTTTTAAATAATTCAATGGTCCTTTTACCTAAAGAACCTATGAGAAGAAGATATTTTGATGAAAGAGTAGGATGGTTTACAAGTTCACAAACTGACTATGGAATTGATAATCAAGAAGCTGAAACCGTAAGGTATCTGGATAGATGGAGATTGGAGGTAAAAGATGAGGATATTGAAAAATTTAAAAGTGGTGAATTAGTTGAACCAAAAAAACCAATTATCTATTACCTTGATCCTGCTACACCTAAAAAATGGAGAAAGTATTTAAAAGATGGTATTGAGGATTGGAATGTTGCTTTTGAAGCTGCTGGTTTTAAAAATGCTGTAATTGTAAAATATCCACCTACAAAAGAAGAGGATCCTGATTGGAGCCCTGAGGATGTTAGGTACTCAACTGTAAGATATCTAGCATCTCCGACACTTAATGCTAATGGACCACATGTTAGTGATCCTAGATCTGGAGAAATTATAGAATCTGATATCAATTGGTATCATAATGTAATGAAGCTTTTAAGAAATTGGTATTTTGTTCAAACTGCAGCTGTAAATCCAGATGCTAGAGGAGTCGAATTTAAAAATGAAGTTATGGGAGAACTTATAAGATTTGTTTCGTCTCATGAGTTTGGTCATACTATTGGACTGCCTCATAACATGGGAAGCAGTAGTGCATATCCAGTGGATTCTTTGAGATCTGCAACTTTTACAAAAAAATATGGAACTGCCCCTTCAATAATGGATTATGCAAGATTTAATTATGTTGCTCAGCCTGGTGACGAAGGTGTGGCATTAATGCCTTCCGACTGGGATACTCCTAATGTTGGTGTGTATGATATATATGCTGTCAAGTGGGGTTATAAACCAATTTTGGATGTTACACATGAGGAAGAAAAATCTATCCTTCAAAGCTGGATTACTGAAAAAGCAGATGATTTAAAGTATCGTTTTGGAAGCGCAGGAATTGATCCAAGTTCACAAACTGAAGATCTTGGAGATAACGCTGTCAAAGCCAGTGAATATGGAATTGCTAACCTAAAGAGGATTATGCCTAATCTTATTGAATGGACAACTGAAGATGGTGAAACTTATGACGAGCTTGAGTATATGTACAATCAAGTTCTTGGCCAATTTAGAAGGTACATGGGACATGTAGCCAATAATATAGGAGGTGTATATCAATATTATAAAACAGCAGATCAGGACGGTGCTGTATATACTCATGTAAGTAAAGAACACCAAAAAGCATGTGTCAATTTTCTAAATAATCACTTATTCAATACTCCTTACTGGATGATTGAAAAAGACATTTTAAACAAAATTGAGTTTGCTGGAATGACCAATAGAATAAGAACAGTTCAATCTAGTTATTTAAATAACATATTAGATTTCGGGAAAATGGCAAGAATGATAGAAAATGAAGCCTTAAACGGAAACAATGCATATACTCTTGAAAACTTTATGAATGATGTTAAAAATGGAATATGGTCAGAATTAAGAAATGGAAAGAAAATTGATGTTTATAGAAGAAATCTTCAAAGAACCTACATCCAGAGATTAGGGTATATAATGGCAAATGAACAACCTAGAAGACAAGGGTCTTTTTGGGCTAATTATACAACACCAGTTAATGTAGCTGTTTCAGATATTAGATCATCAACTTTAGGAACACTTTTAAATTTAAGAAAAGAACTTTCTAAATCTGTGAAGAAATATTCTGATCAAAACACTAAAAATCATTTAAACTACTGTATTGGATTAATAAACAATGCTTTAAATCCTAAATCATCTTAGATTTTTAGTTTTTGACCAATACTAATATTATTTGATTTTAAATTATTTTTTTTAATCAACTCATCAACAGACACTTTATACTTTTTTGCAATAGAGTATAAAGTGTCTCCTTTTTTTACAACATATTGATTTTTTTCTGCTTTGTTGTTTTTTTTCTTAACCTTTTTTAACGGCTTCTTTGATCCGTCAAACTTCCATAAGTCATATTTTTCTATAATATCAATTAGTTTTTCGGCGTATCTAGGATCAGTTGCATATCCAGCCTTTTTTAATCCATGCGACCATTTAATATAATTTTTTATAGAATATCTGAATAAAAAAGAATATCTACCTCTTGTAGTAAGAAACTCAGAGTGATCTATGTAGCTTTGTAGTGGATTTTTATATTTTCGAAAACATTCATTTTTTTCATCGTCATCATGAAAAATTTTTTTACCTCTCCAGTCTTGATGACATTTTATCCCAAAATGATTATTTGCATTTATAGCTAAAGTGCTAGCTCCTGCTCCTGATTCCAAAAGTCCTTGCGCCAAAGTTATACTTGCAGGTATTTTATATTTTTTCATTTGACTTACAGCCAAATCAGAATAGGTTCTTATGTACCATTTTTTTCTTTCCTCTGAGGATAGATTATTAAGGAATCTTTTTAATTGTTCTGTTTTTGTTGATTTATTTTTAACTATTGACTTTTTTACATTATACCTAGCTAAGTTGCATGACGAATTAATAAATAACACTAAAAAGATGAAAACAAGGCTTGATTTATTATTCATTAATTACATAAAATTATTGATTAGTTTGTAATAATTAATTTTTTGGTAGGCATAATTATTGTAAATTAAATATTATGAAGAAGATTTTATTCCTTTTTGTATTTATTTTCATTTCATGCTCTTCAGTGAGAGTAGTTACAGATTATGACTCATCAGCAAATTTTGATAGCTACAACTCATTTGCATTTTCTAAACAAGAAATTAATAAACTTGAAATCTCAGATATTGATAAAAAAAGAATTTTATCATCAATTGAACAGATCATGAATTTGAAAGGTTATAATTTTTCTAATAGCCCTGATTTAATTGTGAATATTTCAACTAAATCTAGAGAGGACATATATGTCAACAGGTTTAATGATAATTACTTTTATGGTTGGGGTCCCTACTCATATTCACAATCATACCGACCTTCAAGTAGAGTCGTTGGTCTGTTATATATTGATGTTGTGGATAGTAAAAATGGAAATCTTATATGGCAAGGTAATGGATCAGGCTCCTTATACTCGAGTAAGTATTCAAGAGATGAGTTAATTACCAACTTTGTTAATAAGGTACTTGAATCTTTCCCAGCTAAATCATAAATATTTTTTACAAATATTTTTCAATTCATCAGAATCAATATTAAGATTTCCAGATCCTGATGCAAAATTCTGTTGACCTCCTCCACCTCCATCAATTCTTTTACATATTTCTTTAACAATCGTAGAGGCATCTAATTCGTGTAAAGAATTAAGATTTTTAGACATATTACAAACCAGATAAGTTTTATTATTAGATCTACATTTTAATAAAATAAATGCATCTTCAATATTTCTAATCAATGAGAAACTGAGTGATTTTAAGTTATCAGAATCGAAATCGTTAATATCTGAAACTAAAAGATTTACTCCATTAAAATTCTCAACATTTTCAATTAGATCATCTGTTAGGGAACTAACTATCTTTGATTGATAATTTTTAATATTTTTTTCAAGCTTTTTATTACTTTGATTTAATGATAAAACACTCTCATAAATCTTAGAATTTGTGGAAACAAGCTCACCTATTCTATTTAATTCTGTACTGTGGTCAGATAATAGCTTTAATGCATTATTCCCAGTAAGAGCTTCAATTCTTCTAATTCCAGATGCAACAGAGCTTTCGGAAATAATCTTAAATAACCTAATAGATGATGTGTTTTTCACATGTGTTCCTCCGCACAATTCATAGGAATTTCCAAACTTTACCGTTCTTACTACATCTCCATATTTTTCACCAAATAAGGCAATTACACCATTTTTTAAAGCATTGGTATATTTTTCAGTTCTATTTTCTTCTAAGTTTAACGATTGATCTATTATATCATTTACAAAATCTTCAATCTTAACAATTTCATTCTTTTCAATTTTTTTAAAGTGAGAAAAATCAAATCTTAAGCCAGTATCTGAAACCATTGATCCTCTCTGTTCAACATGCTCACCAAGTACTTCTCGAAGTGCTTGATGTAATAAATGGGTAGCTGAATGATTAGATGAAGTTTGTTTTCTTTTTTTATTATCAACAACGAGTTCAATTTTAGAACTTAATATATTTTCAAAAGAACATTCATGAACGATATCATCATTTTCTTTTCTGGTATTGAATACTTCAATTTTTTTATTATCGTTAATTATAATTTCACCCGAATCTCCAATTTGTCCACCACCTTCAGGATAAAAAGGTGTACTAGATGACACAATTTCTAATTTCTTAATATTTTTATTTTCAACAGTTCTAAATTTTATTATTTCAGAGCTTAAGCTTAGATTATCATAACCTTCAAAAATGCTTGACTTAATATCACCAAATTCAGTCCAATCAGATATTTGATTTAGTGATGAACTTCTTGATCTTTTTCTTTGTTCTTCTAAAAATAAATTGAAATCTGACTGATCAAATGTTCTGTTATGTTCACTAAGGATCAGTTCTGTTAGGTCAGCAGGAAATCCATATGTGTCATATAATTCAAAAACATCTTTTGCATCAATCTGCTTTGAGTTGTTCTCATTAATTATAATATTTAATCTACTAATACCTTGTGACAAAGTTCTTAAAAATGACTTTTCTTCCTGTTCAATTATAGACTGAATATGAGACTTTTGCTTATTTATTTCATTAAAAGAATCTTTAAACTGATTTGATAAAACATTTACTAACTTAAAAATAAAAGGTTTCTCAATATTTAAAAAAGTGTAAGCATATCTTATCGCTCTCCTTAAAATTCTTCTAACGACATAACCTGCACCTGTATTTGAGGGTATTTGACCATCAGCAATACAAAAAGAAACTGCTCTAAGGTGGTCAGCAATAACCCTTATGGCAATATCTGATTTTTCATCAGATCCGTAAGAAATTCCTGACATTTTTTCAATTTCAAGAATAATTGGTTTAAAAATATCCGTATCATAGTTAGATTCTTTTTTTTGAATAACTCTCGCTAATCTTTCAAAGCCCATTCCTGTATCTATATGTTTTTCTGGCAAAGACTCTAAAGTTCCATCAGATTTTCTATTAAATTGTATGAAAACTAAATTCCATAGTTCGATTACTTGTGGATGATCTTTATTTACTAAATCAACAGCACTTAATTTTAGTTTTTCCTCATCAGTTCTGAGGTCCACATGAATTTCTGAGCAGGGTCCACAAGGTCCAGTATCACCCATTTCCCAAAAGTTATCTTTTTTGTTTCCTGAGATTATCCTTGATTCATCAATAATTTCTGACCAATATTTTTCAGCTTCATTATCTTTTTGTAAACCATCTTCAGAAGAACCTTCAAAAATTGTTACATAAAGATCATCAGGACTAATTTTGTATTCGTTAGTTAAAATTTCCCAACTCCATTTAATTATTTCATTTTTGAAATAATCACCAAAGCTCCAATTCCCAAGCATTTCAAACATAGTGTGATGGTAATGATCAATCCCAACTTCATCGAGATCATTATGTTTTCCAGAGACTCTTAAGCATTTTTGAGAATTTACTACCCTTTTTCCAACATTAGATTCACCACCTAAAAAAATACTTTTGAACTGATTCATCCCAGCATTAGAAAACATTAATGAAGGATCATTTTTTGAAACAATAGGTGAAGACTTTATAAAATTGTGAGACTTATTTTTAAAAAAATCTATGAATATATTTCTAATAGTATTTGAATCCATTATTATCTGTAAACTTAAAATAGAATCTTTATATTTACAAAGAAAGAAATAAATATCGAGTACTCAATCAAAAGATTTTTTTTTATGAGTAAATCAAAATATTATTACGATAAAAAGTCATTATCATATAAAGAATTAAAGCTTTCTAAAAAAGCTAAGTTTATTAATACATTTGCTTTTCTATTCTCTTCTTTTTTCTTTGGAGCTCTGATATTATTTGTTCTAATTAGCACACCTCATTTAAATACTCCAACAGAATTGACCCAAGAAAGAGAGTTAAATAATTATAAAATTCAGATGGATGTATTGAACAATAGGCTTGAACAACTTGAGGCGGTTCTTGCAGATTTAGAATCTAGAGATAATAATATTTATAGAGTATTATTCGAAGCCAATCCTATTGATTCAGATGTTAGAAAGGCTGGATTTGGAGGTATCAATCGTTACTCTGATTTAGAAGGCTATGATAACTCTAGAATCATAATTGAGACAACTAAGAAAATTGACATACTAACAAAACAACTTGTTATTCAATCAAAATCACTAGATGAAATTGAAAAGCTTGCACAAAATAAACAATTACTTCTCGCGGCTATGCCTTCAATCCAACCAATTAAAAATGATGATTTAACAAGATTAGCATCTGGTTTTGGAATGAGAACTGATCCATTTGATAAATCTCGAAAAATGCACAGTGGTATGGATTTCTCAGCTCCGAGAGGTACACCTGTTTATGCTGCCAGTAACGGAAAAGTAGTTAGAGCAGATAGCAGATCGTCTGGATATGGAAAACACATAAGAATTGATCATGGTTTTGGATACCTAACTCTTTATGGTCACCTAGATTCATATAATGTAAGAAGAGATCAAAAAGTAAAAAAGGGGGACATAATAGGTTACGTCGGAAATACTGGACGATCTAAAGGTTTTCACTTGCATTATGAAGTGCATAAGGACGGAAAAAGAGTTAATCCTGTTAATTATTTTTACAGCAATCTCAGTCCAGAGGAATTTGATGAAATTTTAAGAATTTCAAGTCAAGAAAACCAATCATTAGATTAATGAAAATTAATCTAAAAGAAAAGTTATTTTACAATATTGGTGAAGTTGCCGAGGCATTCAATGTTAATCCCTCCCTCATTAGATATTGGGAAAAAGAATTTGAAATCCTAAATCCAAAAAAAACACTTAAAGGAACTAGAAAGTACAATTCAGTTGATATCAATAACTTAAAATTGATTTACAACCTTTTAAAAAATAGAGGGTTTACTATTGAGGGTGCAAAAGAAAAAATAAAATCAGAATCAAAAAAAATTGAAATTGTAGAGAAGCTTGAAAGAATTAAAGCTCAATTGATTTTAATTGAAAAAGAGATCTAATTATTTTTTTCTAAAATATATTTTTATTGGGACGCTAGTAAAACCATAAAGTGATCTCATTTTATTTTCAATAAATCTTTTATATGGATCCTTTATGTATTGAGGAAGATTTGCAAAAAAGACAAATTGCGGATAATGTCCAGGA
Organism: Flavobacteriales bacterium; assembly: GCA_004321735.1. Classification (GTDB taxonomy): domain Bacteria; phylum Bacteroidota; class Bacteroidia; order Flavobacteriales; family Flavobacteriaceae; genus Eutrophosalina; species Eutrophosalina marina. Next base: position 24,384 of record SGZB01000011.1, read on the forward strand.
ATTTGATTGATATATTTAATTTTTATTCTTTTACCCTTAACAGAGGGTGGTGGAGTTGATTCTATAATCGGAAGTAAATCGTTATTTAATTTACTTGTTTTAATTTTTTTAGATCTTGTTTTATAAGTATCAATTGATAACTCTAGTGACTTAAAAATTCTTTGTTTAGTTAGGCAAGAAATAAAAACAATATGAACATCAACAAATGGCTCAATTTCTTTTTTAATTTTTTCTGTAATTATTTTAGATGAATTAGTTTCCTTGTCAACTAAATCCCATTTATTTACAAGGATGATTATTCCTTTGTTTCTCCTATGGGCTAACCAAAAAATATTTTTTATTTGAGAATCAAATCCTCTTGTAGCATCCATTATCAAAAGACATACATCACAATTTTCAATTGATCTAATTGATCTAACTACACTGTAAAATTCTAAATCTGAGTCAATTTTAGATTTTTTTCTAATTCCAGCTGTGTCAATGATTTTAAAATTAAAATCAAATTTATTGTATACAGTATCAATGCTATCCCTAGTGGTTCCCGGTTCATTTTTTACAATATTTCTCTCCTCACCAATTAAAGTATTTATATATGAAGATTTACCAGCGTTTGGACGTCCAACTACTGAAAATGACGGAAGGTCATCTGAAATAAAATCTGATTTGTTGTTTATGTCTTCAACTAATTTATCAAGTAGATCACCTGTTCCACTTCCATTAATTGCAGAAATTGCAAATAATGTATCAAAGCCTAGGTTGTAAAATTCTAACGAATCATTTATCAATTTGTTTTTATCAGCTTTATTTACTGCAACAATTACTGGCTTATCAGTCTTTCGGAGTAATTTAGATATTTCCTTATCAGAAGAATTATTAGATTCATTTACATCTACAACAAAGATTATTTTATCACATTCATCAAGAGCCAAAATCACCTGCTTGTCTATTTCAGATTCATATTTGTCATCCCCTCCACTTACATAACCTCCGGTATCAATTATTGTAAAATTTTTACCATTCCAGTCAGATGACGAATAATGCCTGTCCCTTGTAACACCACTGGTAGGATCAACAATTGCAGAATTGCTTTTAGCCAACCTATTGAACAAAGTTGACTTTCCAACATTTGGTCTACCTACTATTGCAACTATTGTATTCATTATAATTGTTGCAAATCTAATGTTTTAGAGCAATATTAACCTAAGTCGTAACCAAAACGTTTAAGATGTTTATCCTCAGATTTCCAGTTTTTTAAAACCTTTACTTTTAAATCTATAAAAACTTTCTTTTGAAAGAACTGCTCAAGATCAGTACGCGCTTTTGTTCCAATTATTTTTAAATTGTTGCCCTTATGCCCAATTAAAATTCCTTTTTGGGATGATCTTTCTACATATATCTGAGATTCGATTTTGATTATTTTTGATGAAGGCTTGAAACTAGTAGTTTCAACTTCAACTGAATATGGGATTTCCTTGTCATAATGATTTAAAATTTTTTCCCTAATTATTTCATTAACAAAAAAACGTTCAGATTTATCAGTTATTTGATCTTTTGAGAAATAGGGATTTCCCTCAGGTGATAGTTCAATAATTTTATCTAATAAATTATCTAGATTAAAAGGATTAGTAATAGAAATTGGGAAAATAAATTCACTTTTAAAGATAGAGCCAAATTTCACAACAATTTGATCTAAAATAGTATTATCAATTAAGTCAATCTTATTCAAGACTATTAAAATGGGGATTTTGAGAGATTTAATCTTATAAATAAGATCATTATCAAAATAATCGTCTTTACTTGAATCAATAACTAACAAAATAACGTCTGCATCTGAATAAGAACCACTAACAAACTTCATCATAGATTTGTGAAGTTTATTTTTTGGGGTTATTATTCCTGGAAGATCAGAAAAAACAAGCTGGTAATGATCATCATTAAGTATACTAAATATTCTATGACGAGTGGTTTGAGCCTTTGGAGAAATTATTGAAATTTTTCTACCCATAAAATAATTTACTAGTGAGGACTTTCCGACATTAGGCTTTCCTATAATATTAATGAATGAAGATTTATGAGTTTTTTTCACGTAATACAATGAATGATGTAAAATTAAAACATATAATTATTAAGACTGTGTAAAGTTTAAAATTTATATTTTTTTATGAGAGAAATAACTATACAATACTACAACATTTTGATACTGTATAGGTTAAATAATAAAATCTTATGAGGAAAATATAGTAATTAGATATTTATCATTACTCAACAATATGTAAAGGTTTTTTAAAAAAAAAACTGGATATAATGAATTAAATTTAAGTGTATTGCAAACAACTAACATCATTAACAGTAAACACGCACTATAAATTAAAAAAGATACCATATATGGATAACAAAATCTTTTTTGGGAAAACTGAATCCTATCTAAGGGATAAAGATGTAAGTGGTAAAGAAATTTCAATTAAAGGAGAAAACTTTTATAAAATTGAAAATCTGGATTCAATGAAGCCATTTTTTATGAGCATAGTAAGCCCATATAATCATTGGCTTTTTATATCGAGTAATGGTTCATTATCAGCTGGAAGAAAAAATTCAAACAATGCATTATTTCCGTACTACACAGATGATAAAATAACAGAACTTCAGGATGTTACTGGGAACAAAACAATTATTAAAATTTCATATGAAGATAAGCTTTCGTTGTGGGAGCCATTTTCTTTAAGGCACTACGGTCTTTATGATATAGAAAGAAATTTATATAAAAACTTAAAAGGGAATAAAGTAATCTTTGAAGAAATTAATAATTCTCTTGGACTAGTTTATAAATACCAATGGTCTTCATGTGATGAATTTGGATTTGTTAAGAAATCTAGTTTAACAAACAATAATGATAAATCAGTTCAGATTGAATTATTAGACGGAATACAAAATATTTTGCCATGGGGAGTTGATGAATCACTTCAAAATTCTACTAGTAACTTGGTAGATGCGTACAAAAGGAATGAGCTTGAAAAATTTTCTAAAATTGGAATTTATGCATTGAGCGCGATAATAGTTGATAAAGCTGAGCCAAGTGAAGCTCTAAAAGCGAATATTGCTTGGTCAACAGGATTTGATAAATGTAAAATTTTGATATCATCTCTTCAATTAGATAATTTCAGGAAGAATTTTGACATTTCTCAAGAGGAAGATGTTAAAGCTGAAAAAGGTGCCTATTTTATAAATTCTGATTTTGAATTGAGCTCTAATCAAAAAAAGACTTGGCATATTGCTTGTGACGTAAATAAATCTTCATCTGAAATAATAAAACTTAAAAATACCCTCACAAAACAGAAAAATATTTCTGATAAATTAGATAATTGTGTAGAAAAAGCATCAGACGACCTATTAAAATTAGTTGGATCGTCAGATGGTTTGCAAACTTCGAATAGAAGATTAAGAAACATCCGTCATTTCTCAAATACTCTTTTCAATATTATGAGAGGTGGAATATTTGATGATCATTATAATATTGAAAAATCAGATTTTAGTGAGTATGTTAAGAGATCAAATAAAAAAGTCTATTCAAAAAAGAAGGATTTAATTAATAATCTTCCTGATAATTTTGATATTAAAAAGCTAAGATTTTTATGTGAAAGTGATGATGATAAGAATTTTATAAGACTCTGTTACGAGTACTTACCTTTGAAGTTTAGCAGAAGACACGGGGATCCAAGTAGACCTTGGAACAAATTTTCTATCAATACAAGAAATGAAATTGATAACTCAAAAATTCTTGATTATCAGGGAAATTGGAGAGATATTTTTCAAAACTGGGAAGCTTTAGCTTACTCATATCCAGAATTCATTGAGGGAATGATTTGTAAATTTTTAAATTCAACAACTTTTGATGGATATAACCCGTACCGAGTTACCAAATATGGTTTTGATTGGGAAACTATTGAGCCTGATAATCCTTGGACATATATTGGGTATTGGGGTGATCATCAAATAATTTATTTACTGAAGTTCTTAGAATTTATTGAAGATTATTACCCTGGAAAAATTAAAAAATATTTAGATCATGATTTTTTTGTTTATGCAAATGTTCCTTATAGAATAAAAAGTCATGACGAAATTTTAAAAGATCCAAAAAATACAATTGATTTTGATCATGAATGTGAAGAAAAAATTCTTAGAAGAAGAGAAAGATTTGGAATCGATGGAGCTCTACTCAGAGATGAAAACTACTTTATTATTAAAGTCAATTTTATTGAGAAAATCTTAGCAACGACACTAGCAAAAATTTCAAACTTTATACCAGAAGCTGGTATTTGGATGAACACTCAACGACCTGAATGGAATGATGCAAATAATGCTTTAGTAGGGAATGGTGTTTCAATGGTTACTTTATACTACTTAAGAAGATTCCTGGAATATTTTAAAAATATAATTGATAAGTATATTCTATCTGAATACGATTTGTCCTCAGAATTAAAAAATTATTTTGATCAAGTCTATAATTCATTGAAAACTAATGAAAATCTAACTAGTAGCTCTATCAATGACGGTGACAGAAAAACTATTTTAGACCTGTTGGGAACAGCAGCCAGTTCTTATAGAAATTCAATTTATAAAAATGGTTTTTCAGGTGAAAGAAGCCTAATTAACAAAAAAGATTTACTTGATTTTACTGAAATAGCTATAAAATTCCTAGATCATTCAATTAAAGCAAATAAAAGAGCTGACGGATTATATCACGCCTATAATTTAATCACACTTGATGACAATTCAGTAAAAATCTCTTATTTACCTGAAATGCTTGAAGGTCAAGTTGCAATTTTGAGTTCGAAAGCATTAAATACTGAAGAAAATTTAAATGTATTAAATAGTTTGAGAGGAAGTAAATTATTTAGACCTGATCAATACAGCTATTTATTATATCCTAATAAAAATCTTCCGGGATTTTTAGAAAAAAACAATATTCAAAAAGAAGATGTTTTAAAATCTAAATTATTAACAGATCTTTTAAATGATGATAATAGACAAATTATCGTTAAAGATTGTGAAGATGGATATCATTTCAATGGCTCATTCAACAATATAAATTCATTAATTGATGCTTTAAAAAATCTTCCTGAAAAATATAGCGACACAATTAAAAAGGAAAGAAATTTTATTTATGATTTATTCGAAAAAGTTTTCGATCATAAATCTTTTACCGGGAGGTCGGGAACTTTTTATGGCTATGAGGGTCTAGGTTCAATCTACTGGCATATGGTCTCTAAACTAAAATTAGCAGTTTATGAAGTAACAAATAAAGCTATTATTTCAAATAGTAATGATAAAGTCGTGGGTCAATTATTTGATCATTATTTTGAAATTAATGAAGGTATTGGAGTAAACAAGTCGCCTGATTTATATGGTGCTTTTCCGACTGATCCTTATTCTCATACACCATTTGGAAGGGGAGCACAACAGCCTGGAATGACCGGTCAAGTAAAGGAAGATATTATAAGCAGATTCGGTGAGCTAGGTGTCAGAGTTAAAGAGGGTAAAATTTCATTTGATACAACAATTTTGAGAAAAGATGAATTTATAAATGACAAGAGTAAGTTTAAATATGTTGATTATAACAACAATATTCAACATGTTGAATTAGAAGAAAAATCACTAGGATTTAGTATTTGCCAAGTGCCAGTAATTTATCATCTATCAAATAAAGCTGAAACAGTAATTTCATTTTCAAATGGAGAAAAAAATAAAATTAATGGAAATGAAATTGATCAAATTAATAGTAAAAAAATATTTGAAAGAACAAACGAAATACAAAGGATTGATGTATTAACACCAAATAAGAAAAATAAATGAAGAAATTGATTGTTTTTACTTCTCTAATATTTGCTTTACTTGCAGAAAGCCCTGAGTTAAATAAGGTTGAAATTCAAAACAATAAATTAAATGTTAATGGTACTGAATATTTTATAAAAGGTATCTGTTATGATCCTGTACCCATTGGAAAAACAAAAAGAAATTTTAGTACTATTGACAAAGATTTATTGTTGATGCAAGAAGCTGGCATTAACACAATAAGAGTTTACTCTCCGATAGATGAACTCGCTATTTTGAATAAAATTGATAAAGCAGGAATTAAAGTAATTACAAGTTTTGGTTATAATCAAAATGGATATTATGACATTTTAAGCGGAACATATATCGATTATATAAATAAATATAAAGATCATAATGCAATACTGCTCTGGGAGTTAGGTAATGAATATAATTATCATCCTGAGTGGTTTAATATGAATATTGACAATTGGTATTTAACAATGAATAATGCTGCAAAAAAAATTAAACAGATTGATAAAAATCATCCTGTTTCAACAGCACATGGCGAAATTCCTAATAAAAAAGCCAGGGAAATGGTATCAAATATAGATATGTGGGGGATTAATGTTTACAGATGGGATGATCCAACTCCTGTAATTGAAGAGTGGGAAAAAGTAAGTGATTTGCCACTTTATTTTTCTGAAATTGGAAGTGATAGCTATATGACAAAAGATTATAATGAATTTAAAAAAGGAATAAATGAAGATGCGCAAGCAGCAGCCAATCACAACATAATCAAAAATGTTTTCAGAATGAAAGATAGATTAACTGGGCTTGTAATTTTTCAGTTTGTTGATGGGTTATGGAAAGCAGGTAATCCTGAAAAACAAGATATTGGTGGTTGGGCACCTAATAGTATTGGAGTTCCTTATGATGGAAGCCCAAATGAAGAATTTTGGGGAATTGTGGATATAAATAGAAACAAAAAGAAAACATTTGAAGTAATCAAGAAGTTTTTCAACAATTAAAAATGAAATCAAAAGTTACCAACTTAGAAAAAATTGCTTTTGGATTTGGAATGTTAGCAAATCAAATGTTCCCTGCTGCACTGGGTATTTTTATTATTGTATTAATTCAAGACTTGGGATTTGCTGCAATTATGTGGGGTATATTACAATTTGCTCCACGACTATTTGATGCGATTACAGACCCTCTGATGGGTTTCATATCTGATAATACTAAATCAAAATGGGGACGTAGAAGGCAGTATGTATTAATTGGTGGAATATTAATGGGTATATCATACATTGCTATGTGGCAGATTTATGCAGAAAACGGTTTAACATACAATTTTGTTTATTTCCTACTGTGGTCACTAGTCTTTTATCTTGGTTTAACAATATTTAGTGTTCCTTATGTTGCAATGGGCTATGAAATGAGTGATGATTTTCATGAAAGAACTCAAATCATGGCAATTGCACAGTTTATTGGACAGTGGGCCTGGGTAATTGCACCATGGTTTTGGATAATTCTGTATGACCCAGAGATTTATCCTCAAGGTGCTGATCAGGGTGTTAGAGAATTATCTATTTGGGTAGCTATTGCCTGCACTCTTTTTGCTATTGCTCCAGCAATATTTATTAGAAGCAAATCAACAATAGATAGATCAGACTTAGTTCCAATCAATACAGCAAATATTGGAAATAGTATTAAAAATATTTTTATCACTGCTTTTGGGGCTTTTAAGATTAAACCTTTTAGAAGAATAGCAATTGCTACTTTTCTGGTATTTAATTCTTTTCAAGTAATTGCTCCATTTACTTTTTTAATAATAGTTCATTATCTATTTGGCAGTGATACAACAGCTGCAGGATATTGGCCAGCTCTTCATGGTTCAATTGGTGCACTTATTACTTCATTTTTTGTGATACCACTCATTACTTTTATCTCGAGAAAAATAGGAAAAAAGAAAGCATTTATAATATCTCAGTTAGTTTCAGTTATAGGTTATGTTTTATTTTGGTTTTTATTTATTCCAGGTAAACCTTACATGTTCTTATACGCTTTACCTTTCCATTCTTTTGGTATAGGTAGCTTATTTACAATTATGATGTCAATGACAGCTGATATTTGTGACTTGGATGAGCTTGAAAATGGAACTAGAAGAGAAGGTGTTCTAGGTGCAGTTTATTGGTGGATGGTAAAATTAGGGTTCGGAGTTGCAGGTCTTCTAAGTGGATTAACTTTACAATTTGTCGGCTTTGATGCAGAAAATGTAACTGAATTTGCAATTGATGGAATGAGAATGTTTTATACAGTTATCCCAATCATAGGAATTTTTATAGCAATCTACTTAATGAAAGATTACGAGATTAATGAGAAAAGAGCTAATGAAATAAAGAAATTATTAAATAAAAAATAATATGTCGTATAGAGAAGAAAGCTTATTCTAAAGAACAGATTTAAAAATTTATTTTATATTTGCCATCCACATCGCGGGATAGAGCAGTAGGTAGCTCGTCGGGCTCATAACCCGAAGGTCGCAGGTTCGAGTCCTGCTCCCGCTACTAAAACAATAAAACGGTTATACTTTTTTTAAAGTGTAGCCGTTTTTTTTTAATATAGATCATTTAATTCAAATTTGTAACTTACTAATAATTAAAATCTTAAGAAACTATGCTATGAAAAATTTTCTTTCATCTTTATTTGTTATATGTATATTATATGCTCAAAGTCAAGAAAAGAATAGACTTTCACTAGAACATTATAAAAATTATGAGTGGACTTCAAATCCAAAACTTTCACCAGATGGCGAGCAAATACTTTACTCAAGAACATGGATTAATCTTGTTGATGATAAACGAGAAACCGACCTATGGATTATGAATAATGATGGTTCAACCAACAGATTTTTTATGAATGGATCTAATGGAAAATGGTCTCCAAATGAAAATAAAATTGCTTTTACTAAAAAAGGTGAACCTAATGGTACGCAAATTTTTGTAAAATATCTTGGTGTTGAAGGTGATCCTACTCAAATTACAAAGTTAGAAAAATCACCATCTAATATAGAATGGTCTCCCGATGGTAAATATATTGCATTTTTAATGCATGTTTCATCTGATCCGGCTTTAAAACCAATTGGAGTTCCGAATCGCCCAAAAGGTGCTAAATGGACTGAAGCTCCTAATGTAATAGATCAAGTTGATTATAGTCAGGATCGAGTAGGTTTTCTTGAAAGGGGATTTAGTCAATTATTTATTGTTCCAGCTGATGGAGGAACTGCAAGACAAATTACATTTGGAGAATATGACGATGTTTCTGGAGGAATTACATGGACAAGAGACAGTAAAAAAATAATCTTTAGCAGCTATCAGAAACCCGAAGCCGAATATGCAAGAGGACAATCAAACCTTTATTCAGTTGATATAAATAATTTAGAAATTAATGAATTGACAACTAGAGAAGGAACAGAGTCATCTCCTAAAGTTTCGCCTGACGGAACTAAGGTTGCATTTATAGGCTCTACATGGTCTAAAAACTTTTACAATGACCGTAAAATGTATGTAATGAATATTGATGGCTCAGATTTAGAATGCGTTACATCTAGTTTAGATCAAACACCTAGCTCTGCTTTTTGGTCAAGTAACAGCTCAGGAGTATATTTTAATGTAAGAGAATATGGTCAAAGCAATGTATAT
>SGZB01000012.1 GCA_004321735.1 Flavobacteriales bacterium
CATGAAAGACATTGTCATCGACATTAATATTGATGTTAATTATACCATTACTTATATCCTTTTTAATTTTTTTTAGATTAGAAGATAATGTTGGTTTAGTTCTAATTTTCTTTATTCTTAATAGTTTGTTGTCAATTGACGGCGTTTCTCTTTGAATATTGTTATTAATCGTAAATTTATTATCAATTTCAGAAAGAAATCTACTTGGTTCTGATTCAACAATATTCCCCCACTTAAAACGTTGATTACAATAACTTAAAATGAGCTTTTTTTCTGCTCTAGTCATTGCAACATAAAATAACCTCCTCTCCTCCTCTATTTCTTCTCTTGAATTGATACTCATAATTGACGGAAATAAATTTTCTTCTAATCCTACTACATAAACTATGGGAAATTCTAAGCCCTTTGCCATATGTATTGTCATTAATGAAACTTTATTAGATTCGATATTTTTATCAGTTTCTGAATAAAGAGCAACATCTTCTAAATATTTCGAAAGAGACTTGTCTGATTCGTATAATTCATTCTGTCCTTGCATAAAGTCATTAATACCATTGATTAGCTCTTCTATATTTTCAATCCTATTAAATGATTCTAGAGAACCTTCATTTTTATAATGATTTATTATAAATGATTTATTTAAAATATGGGTCGCAGTATCTAAGGCATTATTGTTATTTGAAAATACTTTTAATGATAATATTAAATTTTGAAAATTCTCAAGTTTATCTATTGTTGATGAGTTTATTTTAATATCATAATTTTTAATTTTTGAAATCGAGTCAAACAAGGACAAGTTTTCTTTTTCAGAAATAAGCGTTAATTTATCTATAGTTGTTTGACCAATTCCTCTAGGTGGAAAGTTTATTATCCTTCTAAAACTTTCTTCATCATTTTGATTTTGAGTTAATCTTAAATAAGCTAAAACATCTTTAATTTCTTTTCTTTGATAAAATGAGAGTCCACCGAAAACCTGATATTCGATATTGATTTTCCTTAAAGCATCTTCTATTGATCTGGATTGTGCATTTGTTCTGTACAGTACAGCGAAAGAGGAATTATCTAAATACTCATTATTTTTTTCTTGAAAAATGCTTGAAGCTATAAACCTACCTTCATCAGAGTCAGTTTGAGATTTATTTACTAAAATTTTATCACCATCTTTGTTTGATGTCCAAATGGTCTTATCTAACTTAAACTGATTTTTTTTAATTAAAGAGTTAGCACATTGAACAATATTATTAGATGACCTATAATTTTGTTCTAGTTTATATGTAGAGCAATTGGGATAATGTTTTTTAAAGTTTAAAATATTATCAATATTTGCTCCCCTAAAGCTGTAGATGCTCTGAGAGTCATCACCAACGACACAAAGATTCTCATACCTGTCTGAAAGAGATTTAATTATAAGATACTGAGAATAATTTGTATCCTGATATTCATCAACCATTATATATCTAAACTTATCTTGATATTTTGATAATATTTCAGGAAATTTATTTAGCAGTTCATTTGTTTTAAGTAACAAATCATCAAAATCCATTGCTGATGCTTTAAAACATCTATCGTTGTATCTTTTATATATTGTTACAAATTCTTCTCTTTTAGAGATTTTATCTTGCTCAACTAAATCAGGGACAGAATAATATTTTTCAGGTGATATAAAATTGTTTTTTAGACTTGAAATTCTATTTCTTATCTGCTTTGCTTTATAATTATCTTTATTAAGTTTAAGTTCTTTTATTATGTTTGAAACTAATCTTTCAGAATCTTGTGTATCATAAATTGTAAAACTTGTAGGGTAACCAATAAAACTTGCTTCAGATCTAAGAATTCGTGCAAAAACTGAATGAAAAGTTCCCATCCAAATATTTTTTGCAATAGAGTCACCCACACTATGGGAGATTCTTTTTTTCATTTCTTTTGCAGCTTTATTTGTAAAAGTCAGAGCAAGAATATTGAATGGATCAACACCTTCATTTATTAAATGAACTATTCTGTAAGTTAAAACTCTTGTCTTTCCAGAACCTGCACCCGCAATTACTATTAAAGGACCATTTTTATGAAGTACCGCCTTCTTTTGGTCATCATTTAATTCATTTAAATAATCAGACAATTTTAAATTTTGAAGATATTTTTTTAAAGTTAATAAATTAAATTTGAGTAGTGGGATACAAAAAGTTAAATACTTCTTTAGAATTTGTAAAGGGTGTAGGATCTATTAGATCTAAAATTTTAAATCAAGAATTAAAACTAAAGACGTGTAAAGATATTTTATATTTTTTCCCTTTTAGATATGTTGATAGATCAAAATTTTATAAAATTTCTGAAATAAATTCCGAAACTTCATATGTTCAAATTATAGGAAAAATAACTGACGTAAAATTAGTTAGATACAATAAAGGCTTTAGAGTTGAAGCCTTTTTTAATGATGGAAAAAATGAATTAAAACTTACATGGTTTAAAGGAACAAATTGGATTCAAAAAATTCTTAAAACTAATATTAAATATGTTATATATGGAAAAGTATCCTGGTTCAATAATAAACCAACTTTAGTTCACCCTGAAATTGAAAAAACAAATAAAATTCAAAAACAAGGCTCTATCAATATAAAACCTATATATCACTCAACTGAAAAATTAACAAACAGTGGAATAACCAATAATATTTTAATAAAAATAATAAAAAGTGTATTTGATTTGATTTCTGATGACTTGCACGAAAATTTAAATGAATCTTTAAATAAAAAATATAAATTTAGATCAACAAAAAAATCTCTTTATCTAATTCATTTCCCTCAAAATTTAAATCAATTAGATGAGGTTAAAGAAAAAATTATTTACGAAGAATTTTTCTTTAGTCAACTCAAATTTAATCTATCAAAAAATAATAGAAAAACTAATAGCAGAGGCTTTTATCTTCCTAAAGTTGGAAATCTCTTCAATGATTTTTACAACAATTATCTTGATTTTGAGCTTACTTCTGCTCAAAAAAGAGTTTTAAAAGAAATTAAAATCGATTTTTCTTCTAAAACACAAATGAATAGGTTACTACAAGGAGATGTAGGTTCAGGAAAAACTATAATTGCTTTTATGTCAATCTTAATATCTATAGATAATGGCTTTCAATCATCAGTTGTATCGCCTACTGAAATACTAGCACACCAACATTACCAGTCTTTTAAAGAGTATTCTAAAAACTTTAGAATAAATGTTGAAATTTTGACTGGATCTACTTCAAAATCAAAAAGAAAAGAAATATTAAATAAATGTTTGAATGGTGATATAGATATACTCATTGGAACACATGCATTATTTGAGAAAGATGTAATGTTCAATAATCTAGGTTATGTTGTGATTGATGAACAACATAAATTTGGAGTTAAACAAAGAAGTGCAATGTGGAAAAAAAACACCCCTCCACCGCATATACTAATTATGAGTGCAACACCAATTCCTAGAACTCTAACAATGAGTTTATATGGAGATTTAGATTTATCAGTTATTGATGAGTTGCCACCCGGAAGAAAGAAAGTTATTACCGTTCATAGGTATGACAAAAATAGACTGAAAGTATTTGGGTTTTTAAAAGATCAAATAAAAGATGGAAAACAAATATATATTGTATATCCTTTAATAGAAGAGTCAAAAAAAATGGATTATAAGGATCTTGAGGATGGATATCATGGTATTATTAGAGAATTTCCACTAAAGCAATTCAGTATTGGTGTATTACATGGGAGAATGAAAAATTCTGAAAAAGATTATGAAATGAAAAGATTTACTGAGGGAAAAATCGATATACTAATATCAACAACAGTTATTGAAGTTGGTGTTAATGTTAAGAATGCAACAGTTATGATCATTGAAAGTGCTGAAAGATTTGGATTGTCACAACTACATCAACTAAGAGGAAGAGTTGGAAGAGGGTCTGTTGAAAGTTATTGTATATTAATGACAAAAGATGAGATATCAGATGAATCAAAACATAGAATAAATGCAATGACAATGACCAATGATGGTTTTAAAATTTCTGAAATTGATTTAAAATTACGTGGACCTGGAGATATATTAGGCACTAGACAAAGTGGAGATTTAGAATTAAAAATTGCAGATTTAGTAAAAGATTCGAAGATTTTTGATAATGCTCTTACTGATGTGAAAGAACTTCTTAAAAAAGATCCCTTTCTTTTGAAAAACACTAATCAAAATATTAAGAACTATATCATTAACAACTCTCTTGATAAATCCTGGAATTTAATTGGTTAATAAATAATTGATAATTGTATATTTACCCCTATGAAAATTTCTTTCAACTGGATTAAAGATTTAATAGATGAGGAGTTAGATTTAGAGAAGTGTATTGATCTTTTAACAGACATCGGTCTTGAAGTTGAAGCTGTAAGTAATTATTCCCAAATTAAAACTGATTTATCTCAACTAGTTGTTGGAAAAGTAATTGAATGTATTAAACATCCAAATGCTGACAGGCTGAGATTAACTACAATCGATGTTGGAGAAAATAATAATTTATCAATTGTTTGTGGCGCTCCCAATGTTGAAAAAAATCAATTAGTAGTTGTTGCTCCTGTTAATTCTGTTCTTAAAACTAAAGACAATACTGATTTTAAAATTAAAAAAGTAAAGATTAGAGGAGTTGAAAGTTGTGGAATGTTATGTGCTGAAGATGAAATTGGAGTTGGAAATGACCATAGTGGAATAATAGTATTAGATTCAAAACACAAAGTTGGAAAAAAGGTTTCTAAAATTTATGAGAATTATAACGACAAAATTATTGAAATTGGATTAACACCAAACCGTTGTGATGCAATTTCTCATTTTGGTGTAGCTAGAGATTTAAGAGCTGCTCTTTCCTATAGAAATGAAAAACAAATTGAATTAATAGCTCCATCAACCTCAAGTTTTACAAACACTATTTTATCCCCTAACCTATCAATTGATATTGTTAATTCTAAAGATTGTCAAAGGTTTAGCGGCGTCATAATTAATAATATTACTGTTAGTGAATCAACATCATTTATTAAAAACAAGCTAATAGCTCTTGGACTCAAACCCATAAATAACATTGTTGATATAACAAATTACGTCATGCATGAAATAGGTCAGCCATTACACGCATATGACAGAAACAAAATATCCTCAAATACAATTAAAATCCAAAAATTAAAAAAAGGAACAAAGTTCACAACACTTGATGGAATTGAAAGAGAATTGGGTGATAATGATTTAATGATATGTGATGACAATACTCCAATGTGCCTAGCAGGTGTTTTTGGAGGAAATTTCCACGGAGTTTCAGAAAACACCACATCTATTTTTTTAGAAAGTGCTTTTTTTAATCCTGTTTCAGTTAGAAAGTCAGCAAAATATCATTCTTTAAGTACTGATTCCTCCTATAGATTTGAGAGAGGCGTTGATATTGACAACGTTGAGTATGCATTAAAAAGAGCTGCTAGTTTAATTGTTGAACACTGCAACGGTGAGATTATAAGTAATATTATGGATGATTATCCATCAAAATTTGATGAAAAAAATATTGTTTTAAATTTTGAAAATGTTGACAGAATAATTGGTTTTAAACTCGACAAACTCAAAATAAAAAATATTTTAAATCTCTTAGATTTTAAAATTAATAATGTTACTGATATATCAGCTGGTATTACTATACCTACATATAGATATGATGTAACTAGAGAATGTGATGTAATTGAGGAAATTTTAAGAATACACGGATATAACAATATTCCACTAAGTGATAAACAAAATATTTCTATTTCGAGATTGACAAATAGATCGAATAAGTACCAAAATATTATTTCAGATTATTTAACAGCAATAGGCTTTACTGAGATAATGAATAACTCGCTTGTTTCTGAAAATGACAATAACTCTGAAAAAAGTATTAATCTATTGAACTCTCTAAGCAATGATATTTCTAAAATGAGATGTGATTTAATTAATGGAATGTTGAAATCATTATCTTACAATTTAAATAGACAAAATAAAAACTTAAAATTTTATGAATTTGGGAGTGTATATAGTCTTGAAGGAAATAAATATATTGAAGAAAAAAGATTAACTATTCTGATTTGTGGAAATTTGATAGATAATGCATGGAACTCTAAAAATATCAAATCAGAAATTTTTATATTAAAAAACATCATTGAAAATATATTTCTAAAGTTTAATATAGAACCTGAAATAAAACAGAATAATGAAGTTCTTGAGATGAATTTTAATTCATCAACAGCAAATATTAAAAAGCTAGATAATCAATTACTTAAAAAATATAATATTGAAGAAAACAATATATACTACTCTACAATTCCTGTAGATGAACTTTTTGATAACGTTAGTGAAAATTATTTTAAAGTTGAAAAACAATCTAAATATCCAAAAGTTATAAGAGATTTTTCATTTATTTTAAATGATGATATAAAATTTATCGAACTTCAGGAGCTAATAAGTAATACAAGTAAATTAATCAAAAAAATTGATCTTGTTGATGTTTACAAGGGATCTCAAATTGACAATACAAAAAAATCATACTCGATTTCAGTGACTCTTGAGGAAAAAAAGAAGACACTTGATGAAATCGAAATTAATAGAATATCAGAAAAGATAATTAAAAATGTAAACAAAGAGTTAAATGGCGAAATTAGAAGTTAATATATTTTATCTCTTAACTCTTCCACTTTCTTATCATTCAAATAATCTTCAAAACTCATTAATTTATCAATAAAGCCATTAGGACCAATTTCTATTATCCTATTTCCAACAGAATTAGCAAATTCAAAATCATGAGTAGATAGGATTAAATTACCTTTAAATTTTATTAATGAATTATTTAATGTTTGAATTGTCTCAAGATCTAGGTGATTAGTTGGTTCATCAAGCATTAAAAAGTTTGATCTTTCCATCATCATTTTTGAAAGAATACACCTTACCTTTTCACCTCCTGACAAAACTTTACAAGACTTTAAAGCTTCTTCACCACTAAATAGCATTTTTCCTAAAAATCCTCTAATAAAAACCTCTTCTCTTTCTTCTTCTGTAACTGACCACTGTCTTAACCAATCTACAAGATTTATGTTTTCATTGAAATAATGATCATTATTTAATGGCAAGTAAGATGTTTTGATTGTACTTCCCCAACTAAATGAACCTTCACTGGAAATCAAACCATTAATAACTTCATAAAATTTAGTAGATATTTTAGAATCTTTTGAATAAAGAGCAACTTTATCATTTTTGTTTAATATAAAGCTTAAGGGTGAGTTAATTCCTTCAAATTTAAGGTTGTCAATAGTCAAAATCTGATCTCCACTTTCTCTTTCCATTTCAAAAATTATCCCTGGATATCTTCTTGATGAAGGCTTTATGTCTTGAATATCAAGTTTTTCTATCATCTTTTTTCTAGAAGTTGCTTGCTTGGATTTAGCTACATTAGCACTAAATCTAGCAATGAATTCTTCTAATTCTTTCTTCTTCTCTTCAGCTTTTTTATTTTGTTGAGCTCTTTGTTTTAAAGCCAATTGACTTGATTCATACCAAAAGGAATAATTTCCGGTATAATGAGTGATTTTTCCAAAATCAATGTCTGAAATATGAGTACAAACTGTATCTAAAAAATGTCTATCATGAGAAACAACTATCACAGTATTATCATAATTTATTAGAAAATTTTCTAACCATTTAATAGTTTCAAAGTCTAGCTCGTTAGTAGGTTCATCCATAATTAAGATATCTGGATTTCCGAAAAGTGATTGTGCTATAAGAACCCTAACTTTAGTTTTTCCGTCTAAATCAGACATATTAAGATAATGCTGATCTTCTGATACACCCAATTGGGAAAGAAGAGATGCTGCATCACTCTCAGCATTCCAACCATTTAATTCTTCATATCTATCCTGAAGTTCCCCTACCCTAACACCATCATTGTCATTAAAATCTTCTTTGGAATATAATTGATCCATTTCATTTTTGATATCATACAGTTCTTTATTACCCATTAAAGTTGATTGTAAAACTTGAAAATCATCATATGCACTATGATTCTGTTCTAAAACAGACATTCTTTTTCCAGGCTCAATACTAACAATTCCATAATTTGGATTTAATTTTCCAGAAAGAACTTTTAAAAAAGTTGATTTTCCAGACCCATTGGCTCCAATTATTCCATAGCAATTACCTTTTTTAAATGAAGTATTGACTTCGTCAAATAAAACTCTTTTTCCAAATTGAACGGATAGATTTGATGTACTTATCATAAGGACGCAAAAATAATAAAATATTGAAGAGATTTATATTAAATTTAATTAATGAGAATTTTATTGTTTATATCACTTCTAATATTAAGTAGTTGTAAAAATGACAATAAACAAACTTTTTTCAATGGAAAAATTTTAAACAAGTCGTCTGAAAAAATAATATTAAGTGTTGATGAAAATCCCTTATATAACTCAATTATTAGCGAAAGTGGTAATTTTTCCATAACCATTGACTCACTTGAATCTGGACTCTATAACTTTTTTCTTCAACCCGAATTTCAATATGTAATTTTAGAGGAGGGTGACAGTATCTATATTCGTTTAAACAGTCTTGATTTTGATGAATCACTTGTCTTCATGGGAAAAGGATCAGAGAAAAATAATTTTTTAATTGATGTTTTTTTAAAAAACGAAGAACACAATGATATATTAAATTCATATTACAATGCAAGCTTTGATGATTTTTTAATAAAAGTTGATTCTTTGTTCAATAATCAAAAAGAATTATTCAAAGAATTTAAACAGAATAATCGCCTTAGTTACTTGTCTAAAAATTTAATTTTAGATGCAATAAAATACCCATTATTAGAAAAAATACAATCTTATCTAGTAAGTAATAATCTAGATTTAAATCGATTAGAAATAGATTATTCCAAATATGAAATAGATTTCAACAATAATAGTATTTCTTCCTACAAACCTTATATAGATTTTATTTATTTATATTCTTTTAATCTTACTAAAAGTATATCCAATTATAATTTTCAAGTTAAAAGACTTAAAATTTTAGACAGCTTAGTTCAATCAGATAATATTAAGTCGAAACTATTTAGATTTCTAGCATTTGAGATTTTGCTAAATGAAAAATCATTAAAAGAAAAAAGAATATTTTTTGAAGAATTTAAAAATATATCTGATTACAGTTCTATAAATAATGAAGTTGAAATATTGCTAAAAAATCAATTACAACTATCACAAGGAAAGTCTTTTCCTAATATTAAAGGTTATGATCTTAATGGAAGTATTAAAGATATCAGCACGATTTCTAACAAAAAAATAATATTTTTTTGGTCATATGATCAAAATGCTCATTTTAACTCAATTTATCAAAAAATAAATTCTTTAGAGAATAAATATTTATCGTATAAATTAATATCCTTGAATATTAATGATGACTTTGATAAATGGAAGTCAAATTACAAACCCACAAAAAACGTAACTGAACTTCAGACTAATGATTTTGAATATATGAGCAAAAAACTAATACTAGACAACTTGAATAAAGTCTTTATTGTAGATGAAAACAATATTATTGAGGCAATTGGAAGTATAAATGATTTTATCAGGAATTAGACTTTTTATGATCTTCTAAGAATTTTTTTAGACCCGAATCTGTTAATGGATGATTAAGTAAACCTTTGATAGCAGACAATGGAGTTGTAACAACATCAGCACCTATTTTTGCGCAGTCAATTATATGCATAGTATGCCTGACAGAAGCTGCAAGTATTTGGGTTTCAAAATTATAATTATCATATATTTCTCTAATTTCTGAAATTAAGGTCAGTCCATCAGAGGAGATATCGTCTAATCTTCCAATAAATGGTGATAGATAAGTTGCTCCAGCCTTAGCAGCTATTAGTGCTTGACCAGCAGAAAAAACCAATGTACAATTTGTCTTTATTTTTTTTTCTGAAAAATATTTTATTGCTTTAATTCCTTCTGAAATCATTGGAACCTTAACAACAATCTGAGGATTTAATGAGGCTAGAAATTCACCTTCTTTTACAATTCCTTCAAAATCTGTAGAAATAACTTCAGCTGAAACATCACCATCAACAATATCACAAATTTTTTTATAATGATTAATGATATTTTCATGACCCGATATACCTTCTTTAGCCATCAAAGATGGATTCGTAGTTACTCCATCAAGAATACCTAATTCTTGTGCTTCTTTAATTTGTTCGAGGTTTGCTGTATCAATAAAAAATTTCATTATAATTTGCTGTATTTGATTAATATTTTCTCAAAAATAAGATCTGGTAAAATTCTTTTTAAAATTATTGAAAACTTTTGAAAAAAGGTTCCAACCTTGTAATGAATTTTTGGGTTTGGAGTATTAATGATTTTATAAACGAGTTTAGAAACTAGAATTGGATCACTTCCAGACTTTTCTACATGACTATTCATGGCTTTCCATGTACGATAATATTTCTCAAAATAGACTGATTCTTTATTGTCAAAAGAATCAATTCTTCGGTTTACAATTGATGTTTTAAAATCACCTGGTGCAATATTAGTAACCTTAATGTTAAAATCCTTAACCTCCATTCTTAAAGCCTCTGTCAAAACTTCTAATGCGCTTTTAGAAGATGAATAAATTCCTCTATATGGCAGACCAATATAACCTGCTATTGATGTAATATTTATAATTAAACCTGATTTTTGAAATCTCATATGTGGTAAAACACATTTTATTATTTGTATAGGGCCAAAAAAATTTGTGTTAAATAGTTTTTCAATGTCATCTAGGTTAGAATCTTCAATTGGTCCAGTAAAACCTATACCCGCGTTATTTATCAATACATCAATTCTATTTTCTTTTTCAATTACATAGTTAATCAAACTAATAATATCATTTCTCTTATTAATATCAGATTTAATTAAGTTAAATTTCGAATCTAAATATTTTGAGGGATCACGGGTTGTTCCATAAACAATGAAATTATGCTGAGTTAAAAAATCTCCAATGCTTTTACCAATTCCCGACGATCCTCCCGTAATTAATACTACTTTCATAAAAAAAAGGGCAAGTAACTTATATCACACCGCTACAACCATTTACCCTTGCTGTGTTCCCACCCTGGGGGATTCAATGGGAGCTGGTTGCATAAGCCCTGCCCCAATACAAATATAATATGTTTTAATAAATCTACATTAAGTGTTATTTTTGAATAAATGAAAAAAATAATCATCTATACAGTAGCATTTTTACTAATGTCATGTTCAAATGAAATAGAAACATTTGATATACTTATTAAGTCAGATGACAAGATTTTAAATAAACAATCTGAAATTAAATTGGCTATCAGCCTAAATGGAAAGGTTACTAATTATGATTTTGAATCTTATTTAAATAAGATTAAGATTGAAAATATCACAAAACTTTCAGAATCGAAATTTGGCTCAAATATTATTGAAGTCAAGTTTATTCACAATGATAAAGAAAGAAATATTTCCAAATCTATTGATATATACAGTGGTTCCTCACCTAAACTTTTTGATTATAAAATTTTAAATATTTATGATCATGACATTTCATCTTATACTCAAGGGCTAGAGTTTCATAATGATATACTATACGAAAGTACAGGCTTGAATGGTTTTTCAAGTTTAAAAAAAATAGACTTATTTAACGGTAATAAAATTTTGAACACAAAGTTTCTTGATAATGAATTTTTTGGGGAAGGATTAACAATTTTTGACCAAAGAATTATCCAATTAACATGGAAAAATAAAGTTGGATTTATTTATGATTTAAATTCTATGAATATGATTAAATCATTTAACTACAATAATAGTATTGAAGGATGGGGACTTGCAAATGATGGAGAATATATATATAAGTCTGATGGCACCGAAAAAATATGGATCTTGGATCCAGAAACTCTTCAAGAAATTTCTTACATAGAGATAGTTACAAACAATAAAAAGGTTAAAAACATTAATGAATTAGAGATTGTTGATGATATAATTTATGCTAATACTTACCAATTCAATAAAGATGTTGTTTTAGCAATCAATAAAAATTCAGGAGAAGTATTAGGAATAATAAACTTTCAAGATTTAAGAGAAAAAGTTAAAGATCATCCAGACTTAGATGTTCTAAATGGAATAGCCTACTACAAAAAAAATAATTCGTTTTTTATGACAGGAAAAAAATGGAATAAAATATTTGAGGTTGAAATAATTAAAAATTAAATAACTTTCTTCCGCTCATAAATTCATTTACTTCATTTTTAACTTTATTGAGAACACTTTCATTTTGATAGTTATTTATCACTTCATCAATAAAATCTACAACCTTTGCAATCTCATGCTCCTCAACACCTCTCGTTGTTAATGCAGGTGTTCCAAATCTAATCCCAGAAGTAATAAAGGGAGATTTATCATCAAAAGGAACCATATTTTTATTTGCTGTGATATCAGCTTTCACAAGTGCTTCCTCAGCATCTTTTCCTGTAATATTTTTATTTCTTAAGTCAATTAACATCATATGGTTATCGGTTCCTCCAGAGATAATATTATAATTTCTATTAGAAAACTCATTAGCCATAGTCTCAGCATTATTTCTTACTCTTACTATATAATTTAAAAAATCTTCTTCCAATGCTTCACCAAATGCAATCGCTTTTGCACCTACAACATGTTCTAGTGGACCACCCTGATTTCCAGGAAAAACAGCCATATCAACTTGAGATGACATAGTTTTTAGTTTTCCTGATTTAAATTTTACCCCTTTTGGATTGTCAAAATCTTCACCCATTAGAATTAAACCTCCTCTTGGACCTCTTAATGTTTTGTGAGTTGTAGTTGTTACTACATGACAATGAGGTATTGGATCATTTAAAAGTCCTTTTGCAATTAAACCTGAAGGGTGTGATATATCAGCTAACAAGAATGCACCAACTTCATCAGCAATTGATCTAAAAATTTCAAAATCCATATCCCGTGAATATGCAGAAGCTCCAGCAATTAGCATATTAGGTTTTTCTTTTTTTGCTATATCTCTTATTTTGTCATAGTCAAGCATTCCAGTATCTTTATCTACACCATAGAAAGAAGTTTTATATAATCTTCCGGAAAAATTAACTGCAGAACCATGTGTTAAATGTCCACCATGAGCTAAATCAAATCCAAGTAGCTTATCGCCAGGATCTAAAAAAGCATGAAAAACAGCAGCATTTGCTTGACTTCCCGAATGCGGTTGGACATTAGCGAACGATGCTCCAAAAAGGGTTTTTGCTCTATCAATTGCAATTGTTTCAATTTGATCTACAACTTGACAACCACCATAGTATCTTTTTCCTGGATAACCTTCAGCATATTTGTTGGTTAGGACAGAACCAGTTGCTAACATAACATTTTCACTTGTAAAATTTTCAGAAGCAATTAGCTCAATACCTTCAAGTTGTCTTTCTTTTTCCTTTTTAATTAAATCAAATACAATTTTTTCTGAGTACATAATCAATTTTTAGATTGTGCAAGA
The DNA here is from genome assembly GCA_004321735.1 of Flavobacteriales bacterium. GTDB lineage: Bacteria > Bacteroidota > Bacteroidia > Flavobacteriales > Flavobacteriaceae > Eutrophosalina > Eutrophosalina marina. The sequence goes on from SGZB01000012.1 coordinate 13,564, forward strand.
TACTTATTAACTTTGCTAAGTGCAACAAAACATTAACATTGTAAATAAAAAAGCGAAGTTCAAATATTTTTTGAATAAAAAATACATTGCTGGGCTTGTATTAAGTGGATCAGAAATCAAATCTATAAGGCTTAAAAATGTAAATTTGGAAAGCTCATATTGTTCATTCAATAATGATGAATTATATGTTAATAATATAATAATTAAACCATACGAAAATTCAAGTCAGTTCAATAAAAATAGGACTCAAATAAAACTTCTTCTCAACAGAATTGAGTTAAATAAACTAAAGAAAGAAATAAATAACGTAGGAGTCACAATAATTCCATACAAGATATTTATAAATGAAAAAGGGATTGCAAAAATTGAGATTTATACGTCAAAAGGAAAGAAGAATTTTGATAAACGAGAAGTAATCAAAAAAAGAGAAAACAAAATAAATCTAGATAGATTAAAAAAAAATCTCTAACATTTGTTCTTTAAAAAAGGAACAAAACTAAAATTACCATACTCCTTTTTTAGAAATTTATTTTTACTTTCCCTTTTAATTAATGTCATCTTCTGATTTTCTATCCCTAAAGGTAATAAGATTTCACCGCCAACTTTCAAAAGTTCTAAAAAATGTGTGGGTACTTCCTGACATGCAGCAGTAACAAGAATTTTATCAAAAAACTCTTTATTATATTTTAAATCATAACCATCGCTCCATGTGATTTCCTTTGGATTTAATTTTAGCTTATTTAACAGGCTCTTTGATTTTCTGTAAAGTTTATGGATTCTTTCAAATGTATAAACATTAGCTTTTAAAAAAACTAAAATTGATGTTTGATATCCAGATCCAGTTCCAACTTCTAAAACATTATCATTTTTTTTAATTTTCAACAATTGGGTTTGAAAAGCTACTGTATATGGTTGAGAAATTGTTTGATTTTCATCAATTGGAAAAGCTTCATCTCTGTATGCAAAATCCTGAAAATCAGGATGAATAAAAAAATGTCTTGGTATTAAAAAAATAGCTTTTAAAACATCTTTATCAGTTATTCCTTTTTTGATTAAGGCATTTACCAATTCACTTCTTCTCCCCCTCTGCAAAGGTGTGTCAATCATTGAATAAAAATATTAATAAATTGTGGAAGTTGATATATGGTTGTATTTTAGTTGAATGTTAAATATTGCTGTAATTGGTGCAGGAAAATTAGGTGAATTTCATATAAAACTTTTAAAAACTTCAACAAAATTTAACCTAGTTGGATTTCATGAAAAAAATAAAGAAAGATTAAATGAAATTTCTAGTAAATATGAAATAAAAAATTATGATCTTGCAACCATATCGAATATAGTTGATTGTATAATTATATCAACACCAACAATTCATCATTATGAAATTGCTAAATTTTTTCTAGAAAAAAACATCCATGTATTTATAGAAAAACCTATTACTTCAACAATTGATGAAGCTTCTGAATTAGTTCAATTAGCTAAAAAAAACAATCTTGTTGGTCAAGTTGGACATGTAGAAAGATTTAATTCAGCATTTTCCAACATAAAAAATAAACTAAATCCCAAATTTATTGAGTCACATAGATTATCATCTTATCCACAAAGAGGCACTGATGTTTCAGTAGTTCTAGATTTAATGATACATGATATTGATATAGTATTATCTATTGTTAACTCACGAGTTAAAAAAATATCTGCTAATGGAACAAAAATTGTTAGTACTTCTCCAGATATATCTAATGCACGGATAGAATTTGAAAATGGTTGTGTTGCTAATCTAACTGCCAGTAGATTATCATTAAAGAAAATGAGGAAAATGAGAGTTTTCCAATCAGATTCATACATATCAATAGATTTTGATTCAGGAGTGAGCGAGCATATCAGAATTAAAGATTATGATAAAAAAAACAAGTATGCCATGACAATAAACGATTCAGAAGGAAATATTAAGGAAATTGAGATTAATAATTTTGAGAATAAAAAAGTTAATTCAATTCAAGAAGAACATCTTGATTTTTACAATTCTATATTAAATAAACAAAGTCCTATTGTTTCTTTTGAAAAAGGCTTTAATGCTTTAAAAATTGCTATTGAAATTCTGAATGTAATCAACAATCAAAATGAAGATTGATAAATTAAAAAATCAAATTCCTAAGAACATAACAGTTGTAGCTGTTTCAAAAAGAAAATCAAATAAAGAAATCTTAGAAGTTTACAATACAAACCATAAAGATTTTGGAGAAAATCGAGTTCAGGAATTGATTGTAAAAAACAATGATTTACCTAATGATATTAGATGGCATATGATTGGGAAATTACAAAGAAATAAAGTTAAGTTTATAGCACCTTTCATTCATCTTATTCACTCTGTAGATTCATATAAACTTCTTTTAGAAATAGAAAAACAAGCAAAAAAAAATCAAAGAGTAATTAACATACTCCTTCAAATAAAAATTTCAAATGATGAGTCTAAAAGCGGCTTATCTTTCGATGAAACTCAAAATATATTAAATAATCATGAGCAAATAAATATAAAAATCATTGGCTTAATGGGAATGGGATCATTGGATATGAATAAAAATGAAAATGAATTCATTGAAATTTCAAACTTTTATCAAAAAAGTAAAGATAGATTCAATTTTAAGTACCTGTCTCTAGGAATGAGTGGGGATTATAATCTTGCTATCGAAAATAATTCAAATATGATTAGAGTTGGAAGTTTAATTTTTGGGGAAAGAAATTAATATGTATTCGATAATAGATCTTGAAACAACTGGAGGTGGATTTAACAAAGAAAGAATTATTGAAATTGGGATTATAATTACCGATGGAAAAAAAGTGTTAGATTCTTTAAACGAATTAGTGAATCCAAGAAAAAAAGTTGATTTTTATGTTGAGAAATTAACTGGAATTAAAAATAAAGATTTAGAGAATAAAAAGGAATTTCCTCACTTCTCAGAAAGAATTCAACAAATGATTTCTAACACAATAATTGTTGGTCATGATGTTCAATATGATTATAGAGTATTGATTAATGAATTTAAAAAAATTCAGGTTGAAATAAAAAATGAAACCTTTTGTACTTTTTCAAATTTCAAAAATAAATTTCCAGAATTAAAATCATATAAACTTAAAGCACTGTGTGAATATTTTAACATTGAATTAAAAAACCATCATAGAGCATATGATGATGCAAAAGCAACATTTGAATTGTTTAAAATATTAAATGAATAATAAAAATTATTTAATAAGTGTTACAGGACCTACTGCAGTAGGAAAAACAAATCTATCAATTGAAATTGCTAAAAACTTTAATTCAGAAATAATTTCATTTGATTCAAGACAATTTTATAAAGAAATGACTATTGGTACTGCTGTTCCTGATTTTGAACAGCTAGCAAGCGTTAAACATCATTTTATACAAAATAAATCAATACATGATAAATACACTGTAAAAGATTTTTCAAATGAATCAAAAAATCTTATCGAAAAATTATTTAGAAAAAATAATATAATTGTTTTAGTTGGTGGTTCTTTTCTTTTCTTGGAATCTATAATATATGGTTTAGATGAAATTCCTAATATTCCTAAATCTGTAAGAGAAGAATTAAATAATTTATATCTGAATAAAGGAATAGATTTTCTGTCAAATATTTTAAAAGAAAAAGATATTAAATATTATAGCAAAATAGATAATAAAAATCATAGAAGAGTTATAAGAGCACTTGAAGTAATTGAACATACTGGAGAAAAATTTTCTAGTTTTTTAAATAACAATAAAAAAGAAATGTATAATCATATTCAGATTACTCTAGATTGCAATAGAAATGTGCTATATGAAAGAATAAATTCTAGAGTTGATTTAATGATTAGAAATGGATTATTAAATGAAGTAAAAAAATTATACAATTATAAAGATTTAGGAACACTTAATACAGTTGGATATAAAGAACTATTTAAGTATTTAGACAATGATTTATCTTTGGATAAATCTATTGATGAGATTAAGAAAAATACACGAAGGTTTGCAAAAAGACAACTTACATGGTTAAGAAATTCTAATGGAAAAAAATATTGGTATGATTCAGCTGTAAGTAGTGAAACAATTATTTTGGAATTAAATAAAATCCTTAAGATTTAATAAAATTCTTTCATTTATATTTTTAATTTTTGGTACTAAAAAATTTTTTCCAAGAAGTTTTTCATATAATTCGATATATCTACTAGACACCATCTTAACGACTTCAGAATCTATATTTGGAATAGTTTGACCCTCTAAACCCTGAAAGTTGTTTTTCATTAACCATTCTCTAAAAAATTCCTTAGACAACTGTCTTTGCTTTTTTCCCGAAAGCTGAAGTTCTTCATATGTATCTTTATAAAAATATCTAGATGAATCGGGTGTATGAATCTCATCGATTAAAACTATATTACCAAAGTTATCATATCCAAATTCATATTTAGTATCAACCAAGATTAGTCCATTTTTATTAGCTAATTCAGAACCTCTCTCAAAGAGCTCTAAAGATTTTTGATGCAATAAATCATAATCTTCCTTAGTTAAAATATTCCTTTGAATTATGGATTTTGGAGATATATCTTGATCATGAAATCCTTTATCAGCCTTTGTTGTTGGAGTTATAATAGGTGTTGGAAACTTGTCATTTTCTTTCAAATTATCAGGTAATTTATTTCCACATAAATCTCTTTTTCCAGAGTTATAGAATCTGTAAGAGTGCCCAGACAAATAACCTCTAACAACCATTTCAACTTTAATTTGAGTACATTTCTTTCCAAGAGTTACATTCGGGTCAGGGGAATCAATAATCCAATTATCAATAATATCCTCCGTTGACTTAAGCATATCAAAAGCTATTTGATTTAGTATTTGCCCTTTATAGGTAATTCCAACCGGCATAACAACATCAAAAGCAGATATTCTATCAGAAACGATCATTAATAGAATATCATTTTCTAAAAAATAAACATCTCTAACTTTTCCTTCGTACTTGGAGATCTGATTTTTAAATAGAAAATCTGATTTAGTTAATGTATTCATAATTAATTAGCGTGTTCAGTTTTCTTGTAAGCATCAATGATTTTCTTTACAACTTTATGTCTAATAACATCTTTATCATCTAAATATACGATGTCTATACCCTCAATGTTTTGAAGTATTATATTTGCTTCCTTTAATCCTGAAATTGACGATCTTGGCAAATCTATTTGACCAGGGTCCCCAGTAATCATGAATTTAGCATTTTTACCCATTCTTGTTAGGAACATTTTCATTTGATTGTGGGTAGTGTTTTGTCCTTCATCAAGAATTACAAATGCATTATCTAAGGTTCTACCTCTCATGTATGCTAAGGGAGCAATTTCAATAATTCCTCTTTTAATATAATCCTCTAATTTTTCTGTTGGAATCATTTCTTTTAGTGCATCATATAAAGGTTGCATATACGGATCTAATTTATCCTTTAAATCTCCTGGAAGAAATCCTAGGTTTTCACCAGCCTCAACAGCTGGCCTTGTTAGAATGATGCGTTTTACTGTTTTTGACTTTAAAGCTTTTACAGCTATAGCTATTCCGGTATATGTTTTTCCAGTACCTGCAGGACCAACTGCAAAAACCATATCATTATTATCAAAAGATTCAACAAGCTTAATTTGATTTAAAGTGTGAGCCTTTATTTTTTTCTTATTGACGCCATATAAAATTACCCTTCCATTTTCTGATTGCAACAGCTTATCACCTTTACCATTAATTATGTCAAGTATGTTAGCTTCATTTATGTTTTCATTTTTTTTAATAAAATATATTAAAGAATCGAGAATAACACAGGCTTTTAATATTATATCATTTTCTCCTTCAATTAGAAGTTTATCACCTCTTTCTTTAAACTTTAAATCTTTAAATTTTTTTTTAAGATTTAAAAGGATTTCCGATTCTGAGTTAAAGAAGTCAGAAGGGTGAATTTCTTTGATAAAGTATTCAAATTTTTCCAAAAAAATTTCTTTCAAAAACTATTTAAGTAAATTTATAAAATTAAATGCTAACAATAATTTAATTTTTAATTGCTAACAATAATTTAATTTGTGTCTATAATTACCTTAACAACCGATTATGGGTTAAAAGATCCAAGTGTATCAATAATCAAAGGAATGATATACTCGCAAAATAACAGTTGTATGGTTATTGACATTACTCACAACATCTCACCATTTAATAAATATGAAGCATCATATACAATTAAAAACTCATATAATGCTTTTCCGAGAGGATCCATTCATATAATTGATATTGATGCAAAGCAAAATCCAGAGCAAAATCTGATTTCTGTATTTTTAGATGATCATTATTTCATCTCTGCAAATAATGGTATTATTCCCTTGATTTCATCAGTAATTAAACCAACAAAAATTATTGAAATGGATTTTCAAGAATCTAAAAAAGAAACATTTGTAAAGGCAGCCACTCACTTGCAAAGGGGAGGTAACATAAATCTTTTAGGAAATCAAATTAATGACTTAATTGAGTTAAATGAGTTACAAATAAACTTAGTTGGGAAAAATGAGATACAAGGAAAAGTAATCTATATTGATAATTATGGGAATGTTGTCACTAACATTGATAAACAAATTTTTGATGAATTTGGAGATGGGAGAAAATACACAATTCATGCAAGAAGAATTAAATTCAGTAAAATTTACAAATCTTACTCTGATGCAATAAACTTTGATGTTAAGAAGGATTTAAGAGAAGAAGAAGGAAAGAAAATTGCGATATTCAATAAGTTTAAAAAATTAGAACTTGGAATTTATAAAAGTAATCCAAAAACATATGGATCAGCACATACTCTTTTTGGCTTAAATTACAGTGATACAGTAACAGTAATATTTGAATAAATGTTGATAATTAAATTTTATTTTATCCAGTTTTTAAAATATCTTTAGAGGATGAAGTTTATAGTTTCCAGCTCTGAATTATTAAAGAATTTACAAGTTTTAAGTTCAATACTAAATACAAACAACACTTTACCTATACTTGATAATTTTTTGTTTGATATAGATCAAAACAACTTAAACATAACATCTTCAGATCTAGAAACTACACTATCTTCTAATATTAATGTAGAGTCTACGATAACATCAAAAATTGCAATTCCAGCCAAACTTTTGTTAGATATCATAAGAAATCTTCCATCACAACCCCTTACATTTTCAATAAATGATAACAATACAATAGAAATTAATTCAAACAATGGAAAGTATGCAATTGCATATATGTCAGGAGATGAATATCCTAAAGCTATTGTAGTTGAAGATTCTTCAAACATTAATATTGAATCTAATATATTACAAAATATTATTTCGTCAACAATTTTTGCTTCTGGTAATGATGATTTAAGACCTGTTATGTCAGGTGTATTTTTTCAGATAAATTCAGAGAAATCATGTTTTGTAGCTACAGATGCTCACAAATTAGTAAAATACACTAGAAACGATGTAAAATCGTCAAGTCCTCTAGAATTCATAGTACCAAACAAACCATTAAATGTTCTTAAAAATATTTTAGATGACAATAAATCTTCTGTTAAAATAGATTATAATACGTCAAATGCAATATTTAAATTTTCAAATTATAAACTTGTATGTAGATTGATTGAAGGAAAATATCCTAATTATGATGCTGTGATTCCAAAAGAAAATCCAAATGTTCTTGAAATTGATAGAAGTCAACTGTTACAAGCAACCAAAAGAGCCAGTATTTTTTCAAGTAAATCAACTCACCAAATCAAACTCGAAATTAAAGGGAATTCTATTAAAATAAGTGCGGAAGATGTTGATTTTAATAATAAGTCAGAGGAAGTACTTAATTGTACTTACAACGGTGATGATATCACAATTGGGTTTAATTCAAGATTTATTAATGAAATGCTAAACAACTTAGACACAGAATCAGTTAGGATAGAACTATCTTCTCCAAACAGAGCTGGGTTAATTTCACCAATCTATAACGAAAGTAAAGAGGAAAACATTATTATGTTAGTTATGCCAATAATGTTGAGCTAGATTATAAATAATAATCTGTCCTAATAAAATTTGACTTTTTATTATCAATTAACTTTCTAATAATCTCTTTATTGCCAAGATTATCTTTTGAAGCAACAAAAGTCCTTATAGAAAAAGATCTGAGAGCATCGTGAACACTTAATGTTGCTACAGCAGAATCTTTTCTTCCAGTAAATGGATAAACATCAGGACCTCTTTGACAACTACTATTTAAATTAACTCTACAAACTAGATTAACCAGAGAATCAATCAAAGGTCCTAATGAGTTTTCATCATTTCCAAATACACTAACTTGTTGACCATAATTTGAATCTGCCATATAGTTTATTGGATCATTTATGTCAGAAAATGAAACCACTGGGATAACTGGACCAAATTGTTCTTCATTGAAAACATCCATTGAACTGTTTACAGGATATAGAATAGCTGGAAAAACATAATTTTTTTGAGTTTCACCTCCTCTTTTATTGATAACCTTTGCACCCTTTGACTTAGCGTCTTCAATTAGATTATTAATGTAATCAGGTTTATTAGGCTCTGGAAGCGGAGTTAATAAAGTGTTCTCCCAAGGCATACCAAGCTTTAAGGAATCAACTTTTTCAGAAAATTTTTCTAAAAACTTTTCTTTAATATTCTCATGTACATAAATAATCTTAATAGCTGTACACCGTTGACCATTGAAAGATAAAGAACCAGAAATACATTCTTCAATAGTTAAATCTAAATCTGCATCTTCAAGAATTATAGCAGGATTTTTTGCTTCTAACCCTAAGACTAATCTTAATCTATTTTGTTGAGGATGTAATTGTTGTAATGAATTTGCAGAAGAACTATGTCCAATTAAGGCTAAAACATTAATTTTTCCAGTTTCCATAATTGGGGTTGCTATTTCCCTTCCCCTACCAAAAACAATATTTACTACTCCAGGAGGAAATGATTCTTTAAAAGCTTGAAGTAAAGGAGCTATTAATAAGACACCATGTTTAGCAGGTTTAAAAACTGCTGTATTACCCATAATTATAGCAGGAATTAACAATGCAAATGTTTCATTTAGTGGATAATTATACGGCCCCAAACATAGCACAACGCCCAAAGGACCCCTCCTAATTAATGCTCTAACTCCAGAGTTGTTTTTAAATATTGCTCCATCTCTGTCAATATTCTTATATTCTTCAATAGTATCTTTAATGTATATTACAGTTCTATCAAATTCTTTTTCAGAATCTTTTAAATTTTTACCAATTTCCCACATTAAGAGCTTCACAACTTCATCTCTTTTCTCAACCATTTTATTTACAAAGCGCTCCATGCAATTAATACGCTCATAAACTTTCATAGTAGGCCAGTAACCGGTCCCATTGTTAAAGGCTTTGTCAGCAGAGTTAAGTGCTTTGAGAGCATGAGCTTTATCCATTTTAGGGGTAATACCTAATTTGAATAAATTATCATCTTCATTTTCAGTAAGTAACGTGGAGTACACATCAACAAAATCACCATCCCATATAGATATTTCTCCATTGATTAGATACGTATTATGAATTATCTGTTCTTTAATTTTAAATTGTTCCGGAATTTTAATCATGTTAAAAAATTAAATAAAGTTTCGTTATTGTTAATATATTCATAAGAAAGATTATTCCTTTTCATTCTTTCTAAAAGGCTATTAAGATCGTCTTCATTTTTTAATTGAATACCAACTATGGCAGGACCTTTATCTTTACTTGTTTTTTTAGAATACTCAAAGAATGTAATGTCATCATTTTTTCCAAGAATATTATTAACAAACTCTTTTAAAGCTCCAGCTCTTTGAGGAAAATTAATTATAAAGTAATGCTTTAAATTAGAATGAAAAAGTGCTCTTTCTTTGATTTGACCCATTCTGGTTATATCATTATTACCTCCGCAAATAAGACATAAAACTTTTTTTCCTATTATTTCCTTCTTGTAATAATTTAATGAAGCAACACTCATAGCGCCTGCTGGTTCGACAATTATTCCTTCATTGTTATACATTTCAAGAATTATTTGACATATATAACCCTCTGGAACAAGAATTATACCATCTAAAAAATTTTTACATAATTCAAATGCAATCCTTCCTGATTTTTTTACTGAGGCTCCATCAACAAATGTGTCAATATGATCCAGCTCAACGAGTTTACCATTATCTAATGATTTTTTCATGGATGGAGCTCCTTCAGGTTCAACACCAATTATTTTAGTATTTGGAGAAAGTTGTTTAAAAACAGAAATAAAGCCTGAAATGAGTCCGCCTCCCCCTATTGGAACAAAAATGTAATCGATAGTTTTATCTAACTCCCTGAAAACATCGAATGCTAAAGTAGCTTGTCCTTCGATTACTTTGTAATCATCAAAAGGATGAATAAAGGTTTTGTTGTTTAATTTTGTAAACTCTAAAGCTGACTTGTAACAATCATCATAAGAATCACCAACTAGTTTTACATCAACATAATCTCCACCAAACTCTTTGACCTTTTTAATTTTTATTTGAGGTGTTGTTGTAGGCATAAAGATAGTACCCTTAATATTAAGTTTTTTACAAGAGTATGAAACTCCTTGAGCATGGTTACCAGCTGAGGAACAAACAATTCCATTTTTAAAATCATTTTCCTTTAGTGAAGAAATTTTATTGAAAGCTCCTCTTAATTTAAATGATCTTGTAATTTGAAGATCTTCTCTCTTTAAATAAACGTTTGATGAATATATGTTAGAGAATGAATCATTTAGTTCTAAGGGCGTATTTGAGATAATTGCATTTAGATTTTCTGATGCATTCTTTATATTTTCTAAATCAACAAGCACTTATTTTAATTTTTTCATATTATCCATGTTCAATCTTAATGTTTTTCCAACCATTTCAATTGAATGTTCATGTGTAAAACTATCAAATTCATCTAACATACTCTGATCATATGAAAGCTCATCAGAAATTGAGCTTCCAATAAAATCACTCTTTACTGTTTTCATAAAATCTTCTAGAAGTGGAATACACTTGTGGTTGAATAAGTAACAACCATATTCGGCAGTATCAGAAATTATTCTGTTCATTTCATAAAGTTTTTTTCTAGCTACAAGGTTTGCGATAAGTGGTAATTCATGTAACGATTCATAATAAGCAGATTCTTCTATTATTCCGCTACTAACCATTGTCTCATAAGCTAATTCTACTCCAGATTTTACAAATGCAATCATTAAAATCCCTTTATCAAAGTAATCTTGGTTGCTTATTTCTATCCCCTCAGAAAATGCTTTTTCAAAATTAGTTTCTGCTGTTTGTTCTCTCCACATTAATAAGTTTTTATCATCATTAGACCAATCAAGCATCATATCATGTGAAAATTTACCTTCTAAAATATCATCCATATGTTTTTGAAATAGAGGCTTCATTATTTCCTTTAATTCATTCGAAAGTTTGTGTGCATAAAATCTTGATTTATCATCAAGTCTACTCATTATACCAGTAATACCATTATGCTTTAGTTCTTCTGTTATAGTTTCCCAACCAAACTGAACTAGTTTTGAAGAAAAATTACTATCAAATCCAAAATCCACAAGCTTATTAAAACACAAAATAGATCCAGTTTGTAGTACTCCACACAATATTGTTTGCTCACCCATCAAATCAGATTTAACTTCAGCAACAAATGAAGACTCAAGCACACCAGCTCTGTGACCTCCAGTTGCAACTGCATACGCTTTTGCAAAATCTAGACCTTTTGATTGTGGATCATTAGCAGGATGAACTGCAATAAGCGTTGGAACTCCAAAACCTCTTAAGTATTCCTCCCTTACCTCAGTTCCAGGACATTTAGGAGCTACCATAATAACAGTAATATCTTCTCTTATTTTCACACCTTCTTCTACAATATTAAAGCCATGAGAATAAGAAAGAATTGAATTTTTCTTCATTAAAGGAACAACAGTTTTAATGACATTAGTATGGTTTTTATCAGGGGTTAAATTGATAACCATATCTGCATTTGGAATTAAATCTTCAAAGTTTCCAACAGTAAAACCATTATTAATTGCATTTTGATATGATTCCTTTTTGCTGTCTATGGATGATTGTCTTAAAACGTATGAAATATTTAAACCAGAGTCTCTCATATTCAATCCTTGGTTTAAACCTTGTGCGCCACAGCCAACTATTACAATATTTTTTTCAAGAAGTTCATTTACACCATCTGAAAATTCATCCTTTTGCATGAATCTACATTTGTTTAGTTGACTAATTTTTTCTTTTTCAGTTAGTGTGTTAAAATAATTACTCATATTTTTTTTTAATATTCAATAATTTAGAAATTTCCATAGAGTCTTTTGAAACAGCTATTCTACCAGACCTTACAAACTGCATTAGTTGATATGGTTTTAATTTTTCATATAATTCTTCGGTCTCTTCTCTCCAACCAGTTTTTTCTATAACAAAAAATTCGGGTTTTACTGTAACCATATTAGCTCTACTTTCCTTAATAATATTTTGTATTTGTCTTTCCTTAAACAAAGATTCAGACTTAACCTTGTAAAGAGCTGTTTCTAAATATATAATTTCATCGTTTGTATGAAAAAATGCAGAGATTACTTCAATTTGTTTTTCAATTTGCTTAATCAGTTTAATTATCTGATTTTCAACAACATCTACAACAATTATA
>SGZB01000013.1 GCA_004321735.1 Flavobacteriales bacterium
GTTTTCATCAGCATATGTTGTTTTTAGGAAAAGTGTAGTACTTGTTCTAGCTAAAATTTGATAATTACCATTTGCAACACAAAATCCTAGGAAACCTTTTTCAATTGAAATAGTTTCAACACCACCTGGTGCAGATAATGTATATGCAGAATCATAAGAGTCTAAAGGATAATTTTCATGCTCATTACAACAAGCATTAACTGCAGCACCTTTATCACCCCACCATCTTTGAAGCGCAGGAGCTTTTCCAAATACTTCACCATCAGCACCAGTATTATGGGAAAATGTACCTCCACTATTATATGCACTAAAAGAATATCGATCATCATACATCCCCGAGGTTTCTTTATCATAAGGGTTAGCAGCATACCATACACCAGAAGTTGCATCAAGCGGGCCAACACCAAAGTGAGCCCCCTCTTCAGCAAGAATTCTTAGAGGCTTATCTGAAAGCACGCTAACTAATTCAGCAGGTGGATCATAAAGTGAAAGCACTGTAATTGTTTGAGAAAGACTGGTTTGAGTACCAGCAATTCCCATTGCAATAACAGAAACTGTATAGTCATGAGTACCAACTATTGCAAAATTATATGTCATTTTACCATCGGAAGCGATTGTCTCTTGACCATTGTAAACAAACTTATAGTTTAATGCACCCGTTGCACTTGCAGTAAAGTGAACAACTCCTGATCCATCTCCAGTTCCTCCACCTACTATTTCAGCAGATAGGGTTAAATTAGATGGAGCTGTTATATCTCCGAATTCAAATTGAGATTCTTCAGAGAAGCTATCAATTTCACAGCTTACCATCGCTAAAGCGATGATAAAAGCTGCAATAGATTTAAATAAAATATTAGTTCTTTTCATAGTTAATTATGATTTAACAAGTTTAAATGACCACCATGCACCACCAGCAAACTCAATAGTTACTGAAATAGTGTTGTCGTCAATAAACGATACATTATACGTTGTTGTAGCTGGAGCATCTGCAGGATTTCCAATCTCACCATTATTAGTAGCTTTTGGAAGTCCAACGAAAGCACCAACACCATTAAGTGTTAACTTTCCTGCAACATCATCATACAAGAATGTATGTGATCCAGAAACGTGAGGATCTACTGGTGATGCACATCCATCAGCAGCAGCACCTTGCCATCCTTCAACCCAAGTTTGATCTTGCATTTTAATTGTGAATGTTCCATCAGAATTAAAGACATACTCATCATCAAAATAACACGCTCTACCAGTTACATCATCAGCACTATTTGACCACCATTCTCCATTGTTAGGAGCAGGTCCTACAGCTAATGCTCCTGCTTCAGGTGCCATTTTCCAAGTACCATTTAATTTCTGAGATTTTTTCACAATTTTAGCATTCCACCATGCACCTGCTGCAAATTCAACTCCTAAAAGAGCAGTATTTGCATCAATGTAAACAATCTTATAAGTTACTGATGATGGAGCATCTGCAGGATTACTTAATTCACCGTTATTTGTTGCTTTTGGAACACCAACGTGAGCACCAACTCCATTAAGAGTTACAGTCTCATTCACTGGATCGTAGTTATAAGTTGCAGTTGCATTTCCGCTTCCATCATGTGGAGCTACAGGCGTTGCACAACTATCAGATCCTCCTTGCCATCCTTCTACCCAAGTAGAACCACCCATAAGGTTTGCAAAAGATCCATCTTTACCAAATACATATGAATCATCAAAGAAACAAGATCTTAGAGTTAAATCATCAGCTGAATTACCCCACCAATCTCCATTATCAAATGCAGGTCCAACCTTAACGGCATATGCTTCTTGAGCTAAGCCCCATACACCCATTAATTGAACAGGAGAAACAGTTTTTCTTTCTAATTCGAAAGTCCACCAAGCTCCTGCAGCAAATTCAATAGCAAATGTTGCAGTATTTCCATCAGCAGATAATTCAACATCATAACTCCTAGTTACAGGAACATTATCATTAGATGAAAGTTCTCCGTTATTAGTTGCTTTTGGAATTCCAACGAAAGATCCTTGACCGATCAAAGTAACTTTATTTGCACTTTGATCATGAACAAATGAATAAGTGCCAGTTCCATCATGAGGAGCTACAGGTGCAGCACATCCGTCTGCAGCAGCGCCTTGCCATCCTTCTACCCATGTCTGATCTCCCATTGAAATTTGGAAAGAACCATCAGAGTTGAAAATAAAATCATCATCAAAGAAACATGCTCTAGTAGAAATATCATCAGCAGATGTTTGCCACCATTCACCATTTCCTTTACCAGGACCTACTTTTAAGGCTCCAGCAACTTTTTTAATTTGCCATTTACCAGCAAGAGGTGTAGGTTGAGATGGATTTTTGTAGAAATATACATTATCGATGAATACAGTTCCACCAGCCCACGGAGTTCCAACATATTTTAATTGGAATACTCTATCAACCGCTAAACCTTGATTAGTGTAATCAGAAATTGGAATTTCAATTTGATTCCATTCATCTGCAGTTAGATCAACAGTTACAGGTTTTTCAGTAACGTTTCCGGCAGCATCTTGATTAATAACTGAAATCTCAATTTTTTCAGCGTCTGCAGTCCAAACATCTAAGTGTAAATACTGCATAGTTGAAACATTAGCATGATCAAATTGATTTCCTTGGTAACTCAACTTAGAGTACTGTAACATTTGATCTCCATTTAATTCAAACATAGCCCAACTACTTCCTTGACCAGCTTGTCCCCAATCTGGGAAATAATCAGCATTTGAAACGTTAGTGTATGCGCTACTAAAAATAGATACTACATCATTAACATTTCTGCTAGGTGGTGTGGGAGCTGAAACTATAGGAGCCATAATTGCAGTAACTTCAAATTCTTGAGTGAATTCAGTTACAGCAATTGCAGCACCTTTAGCAACAACTTTCACATTGTATACACCAGCATCAGCATATTGGTAAGTTAGACTTTCTCCGATATTTGCAGTTACAGGATCTACACCAGCAATCCCAGGATGGAATTCAAACATGGTAGCATAATCAGCTGTAGCTGTAACAGTAACTAATTTAGAGACTGTATCAGAATTTGTTATTTCAACTGCAAGGTTTTCAGGTGCTTTAAATGATACCGTCAGAGGCACATCACCCGTTGCAGTTAAATTATTTAAACCGGTAGCAGTTACTTTAACTGTGTATGATCCTTCAGCGTATGTATGCTGAACGCTTCCTCCAACCTTTAAGCTTGAAGAAGGGTCAGATCCATCACCAAAGTCAACAACAAAACTAATTGCATTATCTGCAGAAGGAGTTATTGTAACCGATCCAGTGTTGTCTTGTGTAACAATAAAGGCTGCACTCACATTTGATGGAGGCACAACACTAGACGCAAAGTCTGTGCTATCACTAAAATCTTCATCACATCCTACTAGGAAGAAAATCAGAAATAGAGAACCTAATAATTTATTAATTGTTTTCATATTCATTCGTATTAGTAACCTGGGTTTTGAGTTAAATTAGACACATCAATCTCAGTTTGTGGTATTGGGAAAAGCTCATGCTTTCCTGCTACAAATCCCGAAATTACAGAAGCTGCTTGTCCAGTTCTAACAAGATCAAAGAATCTTGAACCTTCTCCTGCTAATTCTAACCTTCTCTCATCCCAAATTTCTTGAGTTAGAGTTGTTCCAGTTGAGGAAGAAGCATTTGAACTATTTCCATATGCTCTTGCTCTTACCTGATTTAAATAGTTTTGAGCTTTAGAAACATTCGGTGAAGAAGCTCTATTATTTGCTTCAGCTGCCATTAGAAGAACATCAGCATATCTGATTGCTCTATAGTTTGTTTCATAATTTAGCTCTTGCTGAGCTTGGCTCTCACCAGCTCTTGGAATATACTTATTATTAAAGTAACCAGTGTGCTCGTATCCAGCTGTATACTTAGCTCCTGTTGACGTTGCCCATGCTTCAATATCTAATACAGCAACATCTTTTCTCTTGTCACCGGTAGCAAACGCATCAACAAGATCTTGAGTAGGAACATTAAAACTCCAACCTGAAGAATATAAAGGACCAGAATATCCTCTGATTCCATGGTGAATTACACCAAAGTTACCTTCAGTTCCTTGAGGGACATACCCCCAGTCCCACCAGTTTGACTCTTTAGTATGTTGAATTTCATAAACCGATTCTGGACCATTTTGACCTCCTTTTAAGAAAGTTGATTGAGGATCAGCAGGAAGAGAATATAATCCAATTAAAGGCTCTAATATACTCGCTGCTTCGTCAAATTTATCTTGGTACAAATAAACTTTACCAAGAAGAGCATGAGCAGTAAGTGAAGTAGCTCTACCATTCGTACTTTTTTCTAAAGGTAAAGCAGAAATTGCAGCCTGTAAATCAGACTCAATTAAAGCGTAAACCTCAGATTGAGGACTTCTACTCAATGTAGCTGAATCACCAGCAGTCAATCTAGAATTAGTAAATAAAGGAACATCACCAAAGAATTTAGTTAATTCAAAGTAAAAGAATGCTCTTAAGAAATGAACCTCTCCGTATAACTCATTTTTTCTAGAGAAATCCATTTTATCACTATTCTCAACCATATAATTAGCTCTGTTAATTCCTTCGTACATATATTGCCAGATTCTTGTTAATTGGTCGTTCTCTGCATCATGAATCATGTCATCAATTTTTTGCAATCCAAGAACATCTGTCGCACTTTCACCACCACACAATGAATTTTCTGATGCAATTTCACCGATCATCCAATTGTATAATGTCCACTGAGTCACATCATAAACACCAACTAATGCTGCTTCGTAGTCACTACTTGATTTGAAATAATCTTCAGCTACTATATTGTAGGTCTCAGAAGCTTCGTAATCAACGAAGTCATCACAACTAACAATTCCGAATGTAATTGCTGAGACTAAAAATAATTTGTAAATAATATTTTTCATTTTTTTACTTATTAAAATTTAACATTAAGACCTACAGAAACAATTCTTGGAGTTGGATAGTTTCCTCTGTCGATTCCACTTCCTAAAACACCACCAGACATTTCAGGATCATATCCTGTGTAATCTGTTATTGTTAAAAGATTTTTTCCCTGTAAGTAAAGTCTTACACTGTCAAAGTATGAACTTTCACTTAAATTAAAATTGTAGCCTAACTGTACGTTTTTAATTTTTATAAAACTACCATCTTCAACATATCTATCAGAAGCTCTAGTATTATTGTTTCCATCAACAAAAGCATATCTAGGCTCTGTATTACTAGTTCCCTCTCCAGTCCATCTGTCAAGTACTCTAGCAAATTTATTTGTATAGTTTAAGTTTCTTTCATATGCTCTATACACATCATTGCCAAATGATCCATATGTAAATACACTTAAGTCAAAATTGTAAACATTTAAATTTAAATTCCAACCAATTGTATAATCAGCAAAAGGATCACCTATTTTAGTTCTATCATCAGAATTAATTACACCATTTCCATCAACATCAACAAATCTGATATCACCAGGCTGTGCATTTGGTTGAGTAGCATGAGCATCAACTTCTCCTTGATTCTGGAAAATTCCGTCAGTTTTGTAACCCCAGAAAATACCTGGTGATTCACCTTCTCTAAATTGAGTAAGGTTTTTATAAGGAATACCATAACCAGCACCCCAAATATATTTATCACCGTTTGCAATCTCTGTTACCATGTTATCAGCTGAAGTAAAACTTACGCTTGTGCTCAAACTAAAATTATCACTAAAATCATTTGAATAACCAACTGTTACATCAATACCTGTAGTTTCTGTACTACCAATGTTAGCAGAAGGGTAAACTGGAGTTCCTAAATAAAGTGAAAGTGTTGGATTAAATAAAAGATCTTCAGTAGATTTTTCAAAGTAATCAACAGTAACACTTACGTTAGAATCAAACATTCTCAAGTCAACACCAATGTTCGCTTGTACTTGGTTTTCCCAAGATACATCCAAGTTTGGAATTGCTTGTAGAGTTGATCCAGAAATAATATTGTCACCAAATGAATAACTAGGGAAAGTTGAGATTGTTGCAAATTGTGGGCTAATGTTATCATTACCAACAATTCCGTAACTCGCTCTTAACTTTAAGAAGTTAACTGCACTTGATTCGAAGAAATCTTCATTAGATATAACCCATCCAAGAGATCCTGATGGGAAGTAACCAAATTTATTATTTTGTCCAAAGCTTGTTGAACCATCTCTTCTTAATGTAAAAGAAGCTAAATATTTTTCGTTATAGTCATATTCAGCTCTTGCCATGAAAGAAATCTTTCTTCCAACTGAGTTCCAAGAGGAAGTGGTTTGAAATTCTTGAGTACCTGTAGCAGAACTAATATCAGCAAATTTCCATGAATTAAAAGGTACATCAACCGCTGATCCATAAAGACCTTGGCCAGTATTTTTAGTCATTGAAAATCCTGCAAAAACATTGAAATTGTGTTCGTTATCAATTGAGAAACTGTAATTTCCTAAAACTTCAAAATTATATCTGAAGTACTCAACTGATCCCTCATTAACTCTGTTATGTGTTTGAGTACTTTCACCTGTTGCAGGATCAACACTTACAATTGGAGATCCATCAGGCAATGCATTTGTTTGGTTATGACCAGCTCCATAATATACTAGTGGAGAAAAACTTTTGTTTTTGATATCAACATAGTTATATCCTAATCTACCTGTAACTGAAAAATCTTTTAAAACTTCATATTCTAACTCAACTTTACCCGTAATCTTATTTACATTGTTCTCATTGTAAGAGTTAGAAATTTGAGCTAATGGGTTTTTAACTTCTTGAGTGATTGTATTACTTATTCCAAAACCTCCATCAGCATCATACACTGGAGTTGTTGGACTCATATTTAATGCATTAAATAAAACATCACCAAGACCACTACCTTTTTCATTAGTATACGTATTATATGCTCTTGCGGTTAATTTATCAGTAAGATCAACATCAAGGTTAGAAGTAAAAGTCAATCTATCAAAGAAGCTTTTATCTTGACCATATAGAATACCTTCTTGCTGAGTGTAACCAGCAGCTAAGTAATAAGATGTAGATTCTGAACCACCTCTAGCAGAAAAATTATTCTGGATAATAGGAGCATCAGTTCTTAAAACTTCTTTTTGCCAGTCAGTACCACTTCCAAGGCCTAATAGATTATTAAAAATTACTGGTCCACCAGAAGCAACACTACCTTCATTAAGAATTGCAGCATATTCACTTGCATTTAGAACAGCGATTGTTTTTTCAACAGATTGCTGACCGTAAGATGAATCAAATGAAAACTGAGTTTCTTGATTTCTCTTACCGCCTTTAGTTGTTATTAAAATAACTCCATTTCCACCTTCAACACCATAAAGAGCTGTTGTTGACGCATCTTTAAGAACAGAAATACTCTCGATATTGTTTGGATCAAGAGATGCCATATCATCAAGAGTTAAGTTAATGCCATCTACTATTACAAGAGGGTCATTTCCAGAGTAAGAACTTATACCTCTAATTAAAACTGTAGGCTTTGAACCAGGAGCACCACTTGCAATAACATTAATACCAGCTTGTCCTTGAAGAACATCTTCAACCCTAACTGGCTTAAGTTTTGCGACGGCCTCACCATCAACTGTTGTAACAGCACCAGAAATATTTGATGCTTTTTGTGAAACATATCCTAATAAAACAACTTCTTCAAGAGCTTCAACATCTTCTTCTAGAGATATTGAAATATTAAAAGATGATGAAACAGTATATTCAAAGGTTTTGTAACCTATGTATGAAAAAACTATTACGTCACCAGATGAAACATCACTTAGTGAGAAGTTTCCGTTAAAGTCTGTGTTAGTTCCATTAGTTGTGTTTTTTACTATGACATTAACCCCAGGGAGTGATTCATTTGAATCGGCATCTGTAACAGAACCAGTCAATGAACCAGTTTGGGCAGTCATTAGCATGCATCCAAAAAAGAATAGGATGCTAAAAATTCGACTTTTCATAAAACTTTTGTTTTTGATTGGGATAAACTTAATCCATTTTTCGATTGAAAAAATATATAAAAACTATACAGTTTGTGAATATTGAATTTTTGAGGGTTTTTTTCTGTCAAATTCTCATTTTCAGGGTTAAATAATTATGAAAATGAAAAAAAAACATCTTATTTACTGAGGAAAAATATTATAATATATTAAAATGTTGAGGTTTTGTATAGGTTAAATTTTAAACGATTTTTTATTTATAAACTTAAAATATAATCTGTAAGTCCCTCATTATGAGTAAGATTCATCTTTTTTCTCAATCTATATCTTTTTATTTCTACACTTCTTAAGGAGATATTTAGTAGAGGTGCTACATCTTTTGAAGATAAATTTAACCTAAGGTATGCGCAAAGTTTTAAATCGTTATTTGTGAGATTAGGATGAGAGTTTTTAATTTTTCGAAGAAATTCTTTATCAGCGTTATTAAAAGCTTCTTCAAAAAATCTCCAGTCATCTTCATTGTTTAGATTCCTGTCAATAGTCTTAATAACACTACTTACTTTTGAAACATCAGTTATCTTTTTAAGATCAGTTTTAATTTTTCCTAAAAATTGATTTTTCTTTATCATACTCATAGTTGATACTGCAAGCTCCCTGCTTTTACTTTCTATGTCTTGTTGTAATTTTTCGTTCTCTAAATTAACTAGCTGTTGTTGTCTTTGAAATTCTCTAATCTCTAGCTTTCTTTTATTAATATTAGCTAATCTTCTTTCCTCTCTCAAATAGTAATTAGTTGAGTACTTATTAATTAAGAAGATTACTAAACTTATAAGTACGATATAATTTATAAACATAAAATTTGACAAATACCAAGGTCTGTTTATAGTAAATGATATTTGCTTTGTTTCAGGATTGATATTTTCACCAACTTTGGCATTTAACTCAAATTTATAGTTTCCATACTGTAAATTATTAAAACTAATATTGTTACTTTCAGACCAATCAGACCAAACATCATTGTAACCAATTAATCTGTATTGATATTCGATCTTTTCAAATAATTGATAATTAGTAGTCCCGAAAAAGAAAGCAATATTATTTGTTTCATAATCTAAAAGGCTATTCCCTGAAATTTCAATCGGTTCTGGATCTGAGTTAATTGAACTGACTTCGACTCTATTAATAAAAAATGGCTCCTCTTTTAACTGATATTTATTCAAATCCATTTTAATATATCCGTTTCTTGTACCTATAACATGAGTCTCATCCTCAGAATTTGATACATTGTCAAAAATTGTTTGCCTAAGATTGTTCGGAAGAGTTACAGAATTCATTTTTAATCCATTGGTAACATCATCATTAAAAGCATAATAAATATTGTCAGCAGAGAAAACCCATAGTTTCTCGTTATCAGAAATCATTAGCCCTGTTGGATTAGCTGCAATAGAAAGAATCGAATCTCTTTCGAATTTAGCATCACCATCTATGTTGAATATTCCAAATCTATTTTTATAATAAATCTTATTGTTGAATTTAGCAACACTGGGATTACCCTCAATAGAGATATTTTCTAATAGCTCCACACTCTTCAAACTATTTAAATATGGCGACAAATCTAATTTATAAACGCCTTTTAAGCCATGGCAAACATAAATTTCATTATTGTCAGAAACCTCAAAGAACCTTGCTGAAATATCATAACCTTCAAGAGAGTTTCGAAGTGTCCACCTATTATTTTTTTTCTCTAGAACATTAATTCCATTATAGTTTCCTTCAAAAATCAAATTATTGGTATTACTCTTTCTGAAAGTCCAAGAACCAGAAGTCCCAGGTATTAAAGAAGCATTACTCTTGTTAATTACAAATGTTCCACTATTGTGTCCACAGAACAAATCATTGTTAATCTCAACTAAACTCCAGACCTGGCCAGAAGTTCCTTTTATTAATTTAAAATCATCATTTCCCTTGCTTTCTCTGTAAAAAAGACCTTGGTTCGTACCTACATATACATAATCTCTAAATTTTTTATAAGCGTATACAGTACCTAATTTACCATCGAAATCGTTAAAAATTGTGAATGGAGATTTTTCATTAATAACAGAAAGTCCGTTATCAAGTGCAAGCCAGATATTACTATTTATATCTTCAAAAATTGATAAAATAGTATTATTGATCAAGCCATTACTTTTATCAAGATTTTGAATTAATCTTCCATTAGAATCAAGCTTTAGATAACCCTTACCAATAGTACCTAGTAGAATTAAATTGTCTGATGATAAAGAGGAAGAATAAATTTTAACATCATCTAGACTATCTAAATCGGTATTCCACTTAAAAACATTATAGTTTTCATCTATCTTGTAGAAACCTTTATCCTCTGTTAGTACAATAAAATCAGAGCCAATCTTGAAAAAATCTACAACGATATTATCTCTAAAAAATTTATTAGTTGAAAAAGGGACAACCTTTCCTGCAATAACAGTGAAAATACCTTGTTTAGGCATGTGAAAATAAATAGACTTATTTATTTCAAAAGAGTTAGAAATATCTCCACCAGGTGAAATAATTCTGTATTCATTAGAATTTCTATCTAAAAAAATTAAACGAGAAAGAGATTGAAAAACAATCCAGTTTGAAATTTCATGAATGTCCCAAAACTCTTCATCTTCAATTACATCTAATTCTAAAACTTCTGGTAAAGAGGTATAAATATATTGTCCAGTTAAGGAGCGTAACCAATAACCAAAATCTTCAAAGGTTCCAGAATATATTTTATTACCTAAAGATTTTACCGATCTAACAATTGTATTTTTTGGAGATGGGTAAAAATTCCAGTCCTTATTATAATTAAGAATACCAGAACTGTTAGCTACAATAATACTATTATCTTCAGCTTGAGTAATCATCCAATTTTGGATATCAGCATCATAATCTGAAGCAGTAAAAGATTGTATAGGTGAAATCTCTTGACTAAAGATATTAGAAACAAAGAAGATTAATAATATAAAATAATATTTAAACATCTGATTTATAACCTTTTATAAATAATTTAATAAAGCAAATTTAATTGAATTTAAATTATTAATAAACATAGGTTTGTAAAGGTTCAAAACAATAATTGTTGTAATTATATTTAAACTTAAATATTAAAATTTTATTAAAAAAAAAAATAACACTAAATATGGCATGCGTTTTGAAAACCCCTTATAAATTTTGTTATGAAAAATTCAAAAAATAAAAGAAGAGATTTCTTAATGAATGTTTGTCCAACTGTTGCAATGGCTTTCATGGGTATTACAGTTTTAGAATCATGTTCATCAGGTGATGATGATGTGAATATTGGAGGAGGCTACGGAAATGGAAGTGGCTCTGGAAATACAGGGTCTAACAACGGATATTCTAAAGACGGAAATGTCGTAACAATCAACTTAAGTCATTCTAATTTTTCTTCTTTGCAATCCAATAATTGGATGAATTTTACAGCGCAAAATATGCTTTTATTGAAAATAGATTCAAGCACTTATAGAGCTTTTACAAATTCTTGTCCTCATCAAGGAAATAGAAACAATTGGTCATTTAATTCTTCCAACAGTAGATTTCAATGTAGTGCACACGGCAATTCTTACCCATCTGATTGTAGTACTGCAGGTACAGCAGGTGGAGTATTAAAATGCTACACTACATCACTAAGTGGATCAACTCTTAAAGTCACAGTATAGGTTAATTGAAAGAACCTATTAATATTTTTTGGTTCAAACGAGACCTTCGTCTTCTTGATAATGAACCACTTAATAATGCTGTAAGTCAAAAAGAGAAACTACTTCTTATTTATTGCTTTGAACCAAGTTTGAAGAAAAATAAACACTACACAAGCAAACATTGGAATTTTATAAAAGAATCTATTAATGATTTAAATATTTATCTAAAAAACATTGATACTCACATTCATACATATAACAAAGAATTTACTGATGTTTTAAAAGAGATTCAAGATAAATTCTTAGTAAAGAAAATTTTTTCTCATAATGAAACAGGACTAAATATAACATTTGAAAGAGATATCCTGTTGAAAGAATATTGTAAAGAAAATTCTATACAATGGGAAGAAGAGATAAATAATGGTGTATTTAGAGGACTAAAAAACAGAAAGAACTGGATAAAAAAATGGCGAGATCATATGAATTCACCTGTTGTATTGTTTAAAGGAGAAAAAAATGATTTTATTAACATTAAAAAAAATCAAAATCTTAAGGTTAAAAATTCTAAAATTTTACAGAAAGGAGGATCCAGCTCTGGGATCAAATATCTTGACAGTTTTCTAGATACTCGACATACAAAATATCAAAATAACATAAGTAAGCCTGAAGCTTCAAGAACTAGCTGTTCTAGATTATCACCCTATATGTCATGGGGAAATATCTCAACGAGATATGCTTGGCAAAGAGCAAAAGAACAAATACAAAATGGTAAATCTAAGTTTCAGCTTAATGGTTTTACGTCAAGATTGAGATGGCAAGCACACTTTATACAAAAATTTGAGATGGAATGTCAAATGGAGTTTAGAAGCGTGAATAAAGGTTATCAAAATTTAGTAAAACCAATAAATAAAAAGTTTATATCTGCCTGGCAGAAAGGTAAAACTGGATATCCATTGGTGGATGCGTCTATGAGGTGTGTGGTAGAAACAGGATACTTAAATTTCAGAATGAGAGCTCTATTAGTGTCATTTTTAACACATCACTTATGGCAACCATGGCAAAGCGGAGTTATTCATTTAGCAAGGAATTTTTTAGATTTTGAACCAGGAATTCATTATTCACAATTTCAAATGCAAGCTGGTGAAACAGGTATAAATATGATAAGAATATATAATCCAACTAAAAATGCAAAAGAACATGACAAAGATGGAATATTTATAAAAAAATGGATCCCGGAACTAAAAAAAATTCCAACTCCTCTATTATTTGAACCATGGAAAATGAGTCTTATTGATCAGGAAACTTATGATTATAAAATTGGAAAAGATTATCCTAATCCAATTGTTGATATTTCAGAAACTTATAAATATGCTGCTTCAAAATTATGGAGGATTAAGAGTAATCCCAAGGTAAAAGAAGAGTCAAGTCGTATTCTTCAAAAACATACCAACACCAATAGAAAAGCTTTTGATGATTAATATGAAGACCTTATTCTTTCTGTTAATTGGTTGACTTTTCTGAGTAATACTGGCATAGCTGGAATTGAAATTCCATGTCCATAGCCATCGAATTCAAGATGTTCAACCTCTTTATGCCCAGAAAGCTTTAACATTCTCATCAAGTAAGCATTTTCTTCATATCTACCTAATAGCTCTAATTCTCTATTTCCAGTTAAAAGTAAAATTGGAGGAGCGTCAGACCTGACATGATATAAAGGAGCGAAATCATCAATAATTGGCTTAAGTGCGTCTATTCCCATTTCATCTCTAACTGTAAAATGAGTTATTGCATGACCTGTGACAGGAATTAATCCAGCGATATCATTTGCATCAATATTATGCTTTGCTAAATATTTCTTATCTAAACCAATTAAACTAGTTAGATATCCACCTGCGGAGTTTCCAGAAACAAAAATTAAATTTTTATCACCACCATATTTTTCAATATTATTAAATACCCAAGCAACAGATGCAGCTGCATCTTCAATATATTTAGGAGCTTTAACTTTAGGACTTAATCTGTAGTTTGGAGCAACTACTGCAATATTTTTTTCTTTTAAAAATTGAGGAATATTTTTATTTCCAGCTCTTAAACCACCTCCGTGAAAAAAAATAACTGTCGGAAATTTTTCAACATTCTTTGGATAATATATGTCTAATTTTGATCTTTCAACGAGATAGGAATCATTTAAATCAGATTGATATTGTATGTCTTGAATAAAGTCATAATCTTGAGACGAAGTATTTAAAGCAAACAATAAACATATTAACAAAGTATATTTTTTCATAATTTTAAATAAAATGATTAAGTTATTCAAAGATAATATAAAGTATATATTACAGTCAATTGTTGTTTTACTAAGTGTCTTACTCTCATTTTACATTGATTCAATCAGAGTCAATAATCAAAATGCCAAGTACAAAAATGAATTAGTAAAAGATCTCCAGTCAATAATTGAAAATGAAAGAACACAAATTAAAAACATAAAAGATTTACAGATTAGATGTAGAAATGCAGCAGATGAACTTATTTATGACATAACCCAAAACTCTTATAAACTTTCTGATAGAGAAATAGCAGAAAAACTACTTCTATTAACTGAGCGAGGTTCTGTATCCTTTTTTTCTCAAAGCAGTTTATATGAAGAATTAAAAAATACTGGATCTACACGACTTATTAAATCTGATAATTTTAGATATGCTCTTTCAAATACCTACAATAATTTAAATCAAAGAAATTTAGCTGTTAGCAGAATTATTGATGATTACTTTTTTGGAGCGTTAGCTAGAATTAATAAAAAAATCATAATTTTTTCAAAAGATGAAAAAAGTTCTGAAGGCTATGTTTATTCAGATCTTGTTCCTACATACTTTAATATTGACAAAAACTACTACAAATCCAATGAATTTTTAGGAGATCTAAATCAACTTAAAAGTTTGGTTGAAAGGTATTTAAACATGTTAGATAAGCTAGATGAATCTTATAAGCTATTAAAAATCTATTCTGAGGAAGAATTAAATTAAAGTAGCCCTACTAGGAATCGAACCTAGATCTAAAGTTTAGGAAACTTTTGTTCTATCCGTTGAACTATAGGGCTCTATAGGCTAAATTTATTTTTTGACTAAGTATTGCTTTTTTTTCATCTGATGTAAATGCATGATCAATCGCATTTAAATTACATTGCTTTAGTTGTTGAAGTGACCATCCAAATAAATCACTAAGCTTATTATACTCTTCATTTAAATTAACATTTGAAATTGTTCTGCCATCACTATTTATACTTAATGATATATTTCTTTTAAATAATTTATCAATTGGATGTTCTTCTAAGGATTCAAAAGTTTTTGTTTTAATATTACTTGTAGGACACACTTCTAGATGATGGTTGTTATCCAAGAGAAAATCAATTAATTTATCGTCTTCAATAGATCTTACACCATGACCTATTCTTTTAGTTTTTAATTTATTTATTGTTTCCCAAACACTTTCAGCGCCCTTTGCTTCTCCTGCATGTGCAGTACAATTTAGTTTGTATTTATGTGCATATTCAAAAGCAGATATATGATTGTCAAGTGGAAATCCTGCCTCATCTGCAGCAATATCAAAACCAACCACTCCTTTATCGTAAAATTCATTTACAAGTTTAACAGTTTCCATACTTTGTGATTCTGAATAATGACGAAGAGTACATAATATTAAGCCTGTAATAATCCCAGTTTCTTTTGAAAGTATATTCATTTTTTTACATAGAATATCAACAACTTCTCTTGAGCTTAGACTTTCTTCGATATGTAAAAGTGGGGCAAATCTTATCTCACAATAAATTACGTTGTCTTCAATTAATTGATCAAAGAAATCTTCCATGACCATCTCCAGACTTTCTCTATTTTGCATTAAAGAAATTGCATTATCTGCACATTTTATATAATGTTTTAAAGAGGAGCAACTTTCTCCGGCTTTAAAATTTTGATTATAATCTTGAATTGATGTTTCAGGTCTCAATTTCTTCACAGCATTATAGCTAAGACTACAATCTAAGTGAATATGAAGTTCGATTTTGGGAAGTAATTTATAACTCATTTAACAAACTCGATATTTCTTTTAAAGCCTTCAAATTTAGGTCTATTAATTGGACTGTTCTCAAATATTACATCAAAAACTTCGTTAGTAATTTCAGTCCAATCTTTTTTTGAATAATTAATAACTTGATCCGAGGGATTAAATAGAGGTTCATTATGTTCGCTTGAAAATTTATTCCAAGGACAAACATCTTGACATATATCACAACCAAAAACCCAGTCATTAAATTGACCATTAAACTTATCTGAAATTTTGTCTCTAAGCTCAATAGTCAAATAAGAAATACATTTAGAAGCATCAAGCTTGTAAGGTTCATAAAATGCATCAGTTGGACAAGCATCTAAGCAAGCAGTACATTGTCCACAATGGTCTGTAACCTCTTGATCAGGTTGCAAATCTATATCAACAATAATCTCTGAAATAAAAAAGAATGAACCAGTTTTTTTACTAATCAAATTTGTATTTTTCCCAATCCAACCTAGCCCACTTTTTTTAGCCCAGGCTCTTTCAAGTATTGGGGCAGAATCAACAAATACTCTTCCATTAATATCCCCTAGTTTCTCTTTCAAAATAGATACAAAATTTTTTAATTTATCTTTTATAACATAATGGTAATCAATGCCATATGCATATTTTGAAATTTTATAAGAATTTGGATTTTGTTTCTTTTTTGGATAATAATTATATAGAAGCGAAATTACACTTTTTGATCCCTCTACTAATTTTGTTGTATCAAGTCTTTTATCAAAATTTCTTTCCATATAAGACATAGTTCCATGATAATTATTTTTAAGCCATTTTTCAAATCTCTCAGCTTCTTCATTTAGAAAACCAGATTTAGAAATTCCACATGACATAAATCCTAAATCTTTTGCAATAGATTTAACAAGGGACGTATTTGAATTAATAGTTGACAAGATTTAACTAAAAAGGTTACTTTGATCACTTAAAGGGGTTAATCCTAAATGTTTATAAGCTTTGTCAGTAACTTGTCTTCCTCTGGGTGTTCTGACAATAAATCCTTGTTGAATTAAAAATGGCTCATAAACTTCCTCGATCGTTTCGGCAGTTTCTGAAACTGCAGTTGATAGTGTAGTGATTCCTACTGGACCGCCTTTAAAATTTTTAATTAAAGTTGAAAGAATTTTATTATCCATTTCATCTAATCCATACGCATCAACATTTAATGCTTCTAGAGCATATTTAGTGATTTTTAAATCAATTTTACCATCACCTTTAATCTGTGCAAAATCTCTGACTCTACGTAGTAAGGAATTACATATTCTGGGAGTTCCTCTACTTCTACCAGAAATTTCAACTGCTGCATCATCATTAATTTTAATATTAAGAATATCAGCACTTCTTTTTACAATATTAGATAAAGTAGACTTGTCGTAGTATTCTAATCTGTTATTTATTCCAAATCTAGCCCTCATTGGGGCAGTTAATAATCCTGATCTAGTAGTAGCTCCAATCAGAGTAAATTGATTTAAATTAATTTGAACAGATCTAGCATTCGGACCAGATTCAATCATAATATCAATTTTAAAATCTTCCATAGCTGAATACAAATATTCTTCTACGATTGGAGAAAGCCTATGAATTTCATCAATAAATAAAACATCTCTGGATTCAAGACTCGTCAATAGCCCAGCTAAATCTCCTGGTTTATCAATTACAGGTCCAGATGAAACTTTTATAGAGACGCCGAGTTCATTAGCTAAAATATAAGCCAATGTTGTTTTCCCTAAACCTGGAGGGCCATGTAGAAGTGTATGATCTAAGGCATCTGATCTGAGATTTGAAGCTTCTACAAAAACTTTGAGATTTTCAATTACTTGATTTTGTCCACGAAAATCTGAAAAACTTAGAGGTCTTAATGCTTTGTCTATTTCAAGATCCTCGTTAGTAAAATTTTCATTTGAGGGATCTAGATTTTCGTTCATACTCAAATATAAACAAAAGTTAAATTAGAGGTGCAAATGATGTAAAGTGAAACTAGTGTTCAGTAATCTTTTCTCCTTTTGCAATTGGAGTAGATTGTGGAACAAAATCTTCTTTCTTGCCTGGCTTACTATAATCATACGCCCATCTATGTACTTCAGGAATTTTTCCAGGCCAGTTACCATGAATATGTTCAACTGGAGCAGTCCATTCTAGAGTATTAGATTTCCATGGATTTTTCTCAGCCTTTTTACCAAAATACATACTATGTATAAAATTATATAAGAATATGAGCTGAGCTAAACCTGTAATTAGTGCAAAGACAGTAATTAGAACATTTATATCGGCTAAATCATCAAAATATGGGAATGCTGTATTTGTATAATATCTTCTTGGTAATCCAGCCATACCTATAAAATGCATTGGGAAAAATATTCCATAAGCACCTATAGCTGTGATCCAGAAATGAACATAGCCTAGTGTCTTATTCATCATTCTACCATATAATCTAGGAAACCAATGATAAACACCAGCAAATAAACCATATAATGCAGAAATACCCATAACTAAATGGAAGTGAGCTACAACAAAGTATGTGTCATGTACATTAATATCTAATGCACTGTCACCTAAAATAATCCCAGTTAAACCACCAGTAATGAATGTTGAAACAAGTCCAATAGAAAATAGCATAGCTGGATTTAACTGTAAATTACCTTTCCATAAGGTGGCTATATAATTAAATGCTTTTACAGCAGAAGGAATAGCAATTAGTAATGTTGTAAACGTGAATACAGATCCTAAAAATGGATTCATACCTGTTACGAACATATGGTGACCCCACACTATAGTAGATAAAAATGCAATTGCTAAAATAGATGCAACCATAGCTCTATATCCAAAAATGGGTTTACGTGCATTTGTTGCTATAATTTCAGATGTAATACCCAGTGCAGGTAATAAAACTATATATACTTCTGGATGACCAAGGAACCAGAATAAGTGCTC
The DNA here is from genome assembly GCA_004321735.1 of Flavobacteriales bacterium. Lineage (GTDB taxonomy): Bacteria > Bacteroidota > Bacteroidia > Flavobacteriales > Flavobacteriaceae > Eutrophosalina > Eutrophosalina marina. Next base: position 18,712 of record SGZB01000013.1, read on the forward strand.
AAATAATACAGGAGATCCTCCTTGATAATGTAAAACTTCTCCTTGAACAAAAATATCTGAAAGGAAAAATGATGTTCCAAAACTTCTGTCCATTATTAACAATAAAGCAGCTGATAAAAGTACTGGGAATGAAATTACACCAATAATAGCAGTAACAAAGAAAGCCCAAATAGTCAAAGGCAGTCTGAACATAGTCATCCCCTTTGTTCTAAGGTTAAGTACAGTTACAATATAATTTAAAGAACCAAGTAAAGAGGATGCAATAAAAAATGCCATAGAAACTAACCAAAGAGTCATTCCAGCACCAGAACCAGGCTGAGCTTGTGGAAGGGCACTTAATGGTGGATATATTGTCCAACCAGCAGCAGCGGGACCAGCCTCAACAAAAAGTGAAGCAACCATGATTGCACTCGATATAAAAAACAACCAGTATGCAAGCATATTCAAAAACCCTGAAGCCATATCTCTAGCACCAATCTGTAAAGGAATTAATAGGTTACTGAATGTTCCACTTAGTCCAGCTGTCAAAACAAAAAATACCATTATAGTACCATGAATGGTTACTAAAGCTAAATATATATTGGGGTCCATAACACCATCAGGAGCCCATCTGTCACCTAAAAAGAAGCTGAAAACGGAAAAAGATTCTTCTGGCCAAGCTAATTGAATTCTAAATAGCAAAGACATTAAAACACCTATAATACCCATAACGATTACGCCTGTTACAAAGTATTGTTTAGCGATCATTTTATGATCTGTACTAAATATCCATTTGGTTATAAAAGTTTCCTTGTGATGATGGTGATCATCATGATTATCGACATTGTTATTTACAGCTATTGACATATTATTAATTATTGTATGACTTCAGAAAATGTATTCTGATCATTTAACCATTTATTAAAATCTTTTTCAGATTCTACTACAATCTTCATTTGCATGTTGTAATGCGAAGAACCACATATTTTAGCGCAAAGAAGTAAATAGTCAAATTGATAAGGGTCTAATGCTTCTTCTCCTTTTGCAATCAATTCTTGACTATTATCATATCTTATTTTATTAATCCTGTTTACTTTTGAAACTACCTCAGGATTTAATCTCATTTCAGCTGTTGTTTTTGTTGGAGTGAATGAGAACTCCGTAATCATTCCAGGTACAGCATTCATCTGAGCTCTAAAGTGAGGCATATAAGCAGAATGAAGTACATCTTGGGATCTAATTTTAAATATAACTTTTCTATTAATTGGTAGATGAAACTCTTGAGTTACGACAACATCATCTAAACCATTAGGATCAGATGAATCGATACCAACTAAATTTCTTCCATCAAAATCATTTAAAAATCTCACATTAGCATCTCCTAAAACATTATCATCTCCTGCATATCTTGCTTTCCAATTCCACTGGGCAGCATATAATTCTACAACTAGAGCATCCTCATCCTCCTCAAAATTCATTATATCAGACCATGTAGTCATACCATAAAGTATTAAAACAAATAACACAATTGCAGGAATAACAGTCCAGACAAGCTCTAGCTTATTATTATGAGTGATAAAAGAAGCCTTTCTTCCGTTAATTCCTCTATACTTGTAAGCAAAATAATGTAATAATGCTTGGGTAACTGTTTGAACAAAGAAAATTAAGAGAAATGAAATAAGAAATAACTTGTCATATGTATATCCATGTTCTGAGGCAGATTCTGGTAATAGTACTTTAGTGTAAGAAGCAAAAGAATAAATCGTAACCAGATAAATAAATACCAAAAAGGCAAACATTAATTTTCCCTGCAAGTCATTATCTTTTTCAGACGCGACTTGAGAATCATCTTTTTTTGCACCTAAATTTGAGATTTCAAAAATTTTAGTAATCTGCCAAACAGAAATTGCTAAGAGAGTTACCGCTAAAATCGAAAGTAATATTGTCATCTTCTATATCATCAAATTAATAAACAAACTTTTCACTCTCCTTTTTGAAAGGATCCCCACTTGCTTCAAGGGGTGCTTTTGTGAGTGAGCTAAATACTATATATATAAATAAGCCTGAAAAAAACATTACTGAACCTAACTCAGGAATTCCAAAGAACCACTGATCACCTACAGCTGAAGGCATAATCATATTAAACACATCCATATAATGACCAATCAAAATAATAATACCAGCCGTTACTATCATCCAGTTTAATCTTTTGAAATCAGAGTTAATTAAGATTAAGAAAGGAAGAATGAAATTCATTACTAGCATACCGAAAAACGGTAGTTGATAGTCTTCAAGTCTTGTTATAAAATATGTAACTTCTTCAGGTATATTTGCATACCAAATAAGCATAAATTGAGAAAACCATAAATAAGCCCAGAATACACTAAATCCAAACATAAACTTTGCTAAATCATGCATGTGATTATCATTAACCTTTTCTAAATAACCTATTGATTTAAGGAAAATAGTTAGCAATGCTATAACTGTAATTGATGAAACAATCATACTTGCAAAAACATACCATCCAAATAAAGTACTAAACCAATGTGGATCGATTGACATAATCCAGTCCCAAGACATCATCGACTCTGTCACTAAAAAAAACGCTAAGAACCCAGCTGATAATTTAAAATTCTTGATATGGTTTGAATTATCATTTGCTTTATCTTGAGCAATAGAAAATTTTCTAGAAAGATATCTGTAAAGTGACCAGCCTGCTAAATAGAACACACCTCTTGCTAAAAAGAATGGGATATTTAAATAACCACTTTTGTTTCTTATAATTTCATCATGCTCAACTACCTCAGGGTCCATCCAAATGAACATATGGTTAAAATGTAAAGCAGAAAACAATAGTATAACCAATACAATTAGACCTCCAGGCAATAAATAACCAGTAATTCCTTCCATAACTCTAAATAGTAATGGAGACCATCCAGCTTGTGCTGCTCTTTGGATTGCATAAAAAGCTAGAGTTCCTAATGAAATCATGAAAAAGAAAAATGCAGCTACATAAATTGCAGCCCAAGGTCTGTTAGCTAATTGATGAAAAACATGTTCATCGTGAGACATTTCATGACCATCTCCATGTTCATCATGCCCTTTATCTTCATTTGAATGGTCATCGTAACTTGATGCATGACCATCATCATGGTGAGAACTTGCAACAATTTGTTTTGCTTCTTCAATTGTACTTGGAGCGCTATAAAAACCATATGCAATTCCTAGTAGACCTAATACGATTAAGGCAATTGAAAATGTTTTGATTTTATTTGTTAACGTAAACATCACCACTATTTAATTAATTCATTTCTTAATTCTAAAACATATTGTGAAATTTGCCATCTTTCTTCTTGATTCACCAGTGAGGCATGTGATCCCATAAGATTTCTTCCATACATCAAAACATGATAGATACTTCCCTCAGTAATATCTCGGTCAGCGTAACTAGGAATTCCTAAAAACTTTTCTCTTTTCATTAAAATTCCTTGTCCATCTCCTTTTGATCCATGACAAACTGAACAATATATTTCATATAATTCTTTACCCGTTTTAAGATTTTCATCTGATTTTTCAACAGGTGATTTTAAATTCACTTTAGCAAGCTCATAACCCTCATTAGAATCTTCATATTCATAAGGCTCCCATCCTCTGGAAATAGTTCCTTGAACTGGTTCTTGAGCTTCAATGCCGTTTGCAAATGCATTTGAATCTGCATAGGTGTCATAACCTACAGATTCATACATATTTGGGAAAAACTGATAATTAGGCTTTGAAGAATCAAAGCATGAAACTAATAAGAAAGAAAACAATATAAATATGTAATCTATTTTTTTCATTTTATTCTTTTATTTCAACGACATCAATTTTCAAAATATCAGTCTTTTTAATTTTAGATTTTATTTCTTTTTCATTACCACTTACTGGAATCTGTACCAAAAACTTATCGTCTGTTGTTTCGGGAATAGGATTTTCAGCTTTTTTAAAAGGCCAAAGTCTACTTCTCAGATAAAAAGTAATAACCATTAAATGTGCTGAGAAAAATACCGTCAACTCAAACAAGATTGGAACAAATGCTGGCATATTTTCAATAAAGCTAAAGCTAGGTTTCCCTCCAATATTCTGTGGCCAATCAACAATCATGATGTAATTCATCATAAAAATTGCAAATGCAAAACCAATACAACCATAAATAAATCCCGCAATAGAAATTCTAGTAGGTGCAAGACCTAGAGCCTTATCAAGTCCGTGAACTGGAAATGGAGTAAATACATCTTCAATATATACTCCCTCTTTCTTCAAATGCTTTACAGCATCTAGAAGCTTATCATCGTCGTCGTATATAGCATGTATAAACTTATTTGCCATTTTTATCTCTTAATTTTTTATAATTATCCCCTGAGGATTTTAAAATTGTTTTTACTTCAGCTTGAGCAATAACAGGGAATGTTCTTGCGTAAAGAAGAAAGAGGACAAAGAAAAACCCAATTGTTCCCAAAAATATTCCAATATCAACAAAAGATGGTGAAAACATAGTCCACGAGGAAGGTAAATAATCTCTGTGAAGAGAAGTAACTATAATCACAAATCTTTCAAACCACATCCCAATGTTCACAACAATCGAAATGATGAAAGAAAATACAATACTAGTTCTCAACTTCTTAAACCACATAAGCTGTGGAGAAAACACATTACATGTCATCATAGCCCAATATGCCCACCAGTATGGTCCAGTTGCTCTATTCAAGAAAGCGTATTGTTCGTATTCAACTCCTGAATACCAAGCAATAAATAACTCCGTGATATAAGCGCAACCAACAATTGATCCAGTTATCATAATGACAATATTCATAAGTTCAATGTGCTGTAACGTAATATAGTCTTCGAGATTAAATATTTTTCTCATTATTATGAGCAGTGTATTAACCATTGCAAAGCCAGAAAAAATTGCACCAGCTACAAAGTAGGGTGGAAATATAGTTGTATGCCATCCAGGTATAACCGAAGTAGCAAAATCAAACGAAACTATTGTGTGGACTGAAAGTACTAAAGGAGTTGCAAGACCTGCTAATACTAATGAAATTTCTTCAAACCTCTGCCAGTCTTTTGCCCTACCGCTCCATCCAAAGCTAACAAGACTATATATTTTCTTTTGAAAAGGTTTAATAGCTCTATCTCTAATCATAGCAAAATCTGGTAATAGTCCTGTCCACCAAAATACTAACGATACTGTTAAATAAGTTGAAATTGCAAATACATCCCAAAGTAGAGGTGAATTAAAATTAACCCATAAAGATCCATATTGATTGGGAATTGGTAAAACCCAGTATGCTAACCATGGCCTTCCCATGTGTATTAAAGGAAAAAGACCTGCTTGCATTACTGAAAATATTGTCATAGCCTCAGCTGATCTGTTAATCCCCATTCTCCATTTTTGTCTAAAAAGAAGTAATACTGCAGAAATCAGGGTACCAGCATGTCCGATACCAATCCACCATACAAAATTTGTAATGTCCCAAGCCCATCCAACAGTTTTATTTAATCCCCAAACTCCGATTCCTGTAGAGATTGTATATATCATACATCCTACACCCCATAAAAATAAGACCATTGAAATAGAAAACACAATCCACCATTGCTTATTAGCTTGACCCTCGATAGGTTTAGCTACATCAACAGAGATCTGGTGATAAGTTTTATTACCAGTAACTAAAGGTTTTCTAATTGGTGCTTCGTAATGACCCATTATATGCTTTTATCTTTATCAGTGTTTCTAATCTTAGTGTGATAAAATACGTTTGGCTTAGTTCCAACATATTCTAAAAGATGATAAACTCTGTCATCTTGTTTTCTTTGATAGACATCACTTTTCTTATTATTTATATCTCCAAAACTTAATGCTCCAGTTGAACATGCAGCTGAACAAGCCACTGCATCGTTAAATTCATTTGGCTCAACTTCTCTGCCTTCATTCTTAGCCTTTAAAATAACTGACTGTGTACCCTGAATACAAAATGAACATTTTTCCATAACTCCTCTAGATCTTACAACAACATCAGGATTTAATACCATTTTACCTAAATCATCATTCATATTAAAATCAAATTCATCATTATTGTTATATAAGAACCAATTAAACCTTCGTACTTTATAAGGACAGTTATTTGCACAGTATCTTGTACCAACACATCTATTGTAAGTCATATGATTTTGACCTTGTCTTCCATGTACTGAGGCAGCCACTGGACACACAGTTTCACATGGGGCGTGATTACAATGCTGACACATTACTGGCTGAAATACTACCTGAGGATTTTCGCTAGGATCTTCCATCTCACCAAATACAGATAGAGATTGTCCTATTCCAGAAATATTATCTTTCTTTTCAATATCGGAATTAAATGATTCCTCAGATGAATAATATCTGTCAATTCTTAACCAATGCATATCACGTGATTTTCTAACTTCCGCTTTACCAACAACTGGTACGTTATTCTCAGCATGACATGCAATAACACATGCGCCACAACCAGTACATGCATTTAAGTCAATAGACAAATTAAAGTGATGACCTATAGATCTATCAAATTCTTGCCACATGTCAACTTCTCTAGAGTTAACAGGTGTTTCAATATGATTCTTAGATACTTTTGGAATTGCATTCCAATAATCTTTTTCTTTGGTATTATATGTTTCAAGAGATGTTTCTTTGATGATATCACCTCTTCCCATCAATGTGTTATGTAACTGAACGCATGCAAATTCATGAATTTCATAATGAGCGGTAATTTGAGCCTTTTGATTTTTAGAAAACCCATTATAAAAAGAAAATGCATTGACCCCAGTTTTCATTTCGTCTTTTAAGCCTTTTGATCTTCCATATCCTAGTGAAAGTCCGACAGTACCTTTTGCCTGTCCAGGCTGAATAACTACTGGAACTTTCAATTCTTTTTCACCAACATTTACAATTGCATAATTACTATTAAGAGCACCATTGGCTTCATTGTAATTTTTTAAACCTAACTGCTCTGCATCTGACTTTGATACAGTCAAGTAATTGTCCCAAGACACTCTTGTTATTGGGTCAGGGAATTCTTGTAGCCAAGGATTATTTGCTTGCTGGCCGTCACCCATCCCAGTTTTACAGTATAAAATCAAATCAAAACTATTATCATCGCCAGATGTAATTTGTTTAGCACTGTTTGAAAAATTAATTGAATTATTTTTTCTACTAAATAAATTGCTTTCTGATGAAAAAATACCATCGTGTAAAGCACTATTCCAGGAAGTTGTAGAGTTTAAAATATTGTTATTCCAGTTATCCTTTATTTGTTCATAAAAGGATTTATCAGATCCTAACCAAGTCAGAAGACAATCTTCAAATTGTTTTGTATCAAATAGAGGTTTAATTGTTGGCTGGCAAAGACTATACTCTCCCCTCACAAATTCGAAATCCCCCCAAGATTCAAGCATATGAGGAGCTG
>SGZB01000014.1 GCA_004321735.1 Flavobacteriales bacterium
CTAAACCACAATAATGGGTTGCTAATAATTTTTCACCGTGATTATTGAAAATTGTAAGCATTTCGATTCCGCCAGTATTACTTTCTTCAAGCAAAGCGCTTCCATTTGAAGTTATGCTATATTCTAAATATAGCATGTCAGATGTTCCATCAGTTCTTTCTAACATTCCCATCCACTTTCCTTCAAGTTTTTTGAGTTTATCGAAATCATCTGAATTGATATTTGCATTCATTGTAAATGCAAATACCATAGTTAAAAGAAATATTATTGATTTTTTCATTTTTTCGATTTAAAATATTAATATATATAATCAGTAAGCAGAGTTAAATTCCACTCATCGACAACAGTGCTAACAGGTTCTTTTTGAACCTTATCATAATTTGATTTGAACTCTTCACTAGAAAATCTAGTATCCATTCTATCTGACCAGTTTTTATGATAATCAAATCTTGATTTATCTAATAAAACAAGCATAAAATCTGAATCAGTAGAAAAAACTGGTTTTAGTAAAGCAAAATAATGATCTACGCCTAATTTTTCATCCTCATCATTCCAAAATTTTTGATTAGCCAAGAATGCCTCTTCACCTGCATCAACTAAATCATACAATACAACTCTTCTATATTGATACTCTAATTTTTCTTCATCAGATAATGCATAATATCCATCCATATTGCTGTATTCACTCATTAATTCATAAAGTCTAGCTCCTTTAAAATCAGTTGCACTTTGAAATCCTTCAAAAATTTCTTGAACATTTTCATTTTGACTAACTTTTTGGAATACTTGAGGAGCTATCTCATCGGAAGCCTTATCATCATCAATCCACTCTTGCAAATCATTAAACGATCTAACAAAAAAGTGAGTATTTGATTCTTCCTTTTGATATAAAGACATATTTAAGTTTTTCCCTGTAACTTCTTTAGTCCCAGACATCCACATATCAACAAAACCTAGAGTTTTTGATTGATCATCTGATGTTAATTCCCCAATCACAAAGTATTGGCCATTTAAGCTTGCTACGAAAAAGAAAGCAGCAAATAAAATTAATTTTTTCATAATGTATTGTTTAGTCAACTACTGAAGCGTCAAAGTTTAGTGTTCTTTTAGCGAAATTTAATTTCCCTACAGCAAATATTATATTTCCATCGTTAATATTATCTAGTGTGATTAATTCAAACTCTTGACCTTTTCTTCTCCAAATGCCTTGAAGAGTTCCTTGTAAAAAGTTTTCACCATTCTGAGCCCAAACCAAACCTGTAAATTCTCCACTGTCAGTAGTATCCATTCTATTTGTAAAGTGATAAGTTAAATAAACAGCAGAGTAATCTCCATTTTCATAGCCTATTGCAGCTCCTGAACAATTAACTGTTGAAGATTCAACACCTAGTGTAATTGAGTCAATGTTAAAATCTGCTTTGAAAGCATTCGAAAGATCTAAATCTTGTGAATACCCAACTGCAGAAAAGACTAATGTTAAAGTAAATAATAGTTTTTTCATTGTTTTTAAATTTTAAAGTTAATATGAGAATACAATATCTGCCTTTGAACTTTCTTCAATAAGTTCCTTTGGATAACTCCAATTAATTTTTGAGATATTGATAAGATGATCTTTATGATTTTCTATTGTAATTCCATAGGTTAAAAATGACCCGGCGGAAACATGAATTGTTCCTCCGTTATTTGAAAATTCTAAAAGTTTATTCATAGCCATTTTACTTATTCTATCAGAATTTCCTCCATGATGAGTTACAGTATGTAAGTTTGTTATAACATTCATCATCAAAATTTTCACTCCATCGCCAGCTGCAAAATAAGTTACATCATGACCTTGAATCAAAGCTTCACTTGCAGCATGGATTGACATAATTGCTGCGCTCGGATTAAACATAGGGTCAGAAGATAAGTGCACAAAATAATTTTTCTTCTCTTGTGAATAAACAGAAATTGAAAATAGAAAAAAGATTAATAAGATTTTTTTCATGATTTAAGTTGCTGAATTTTTAAAATTAGTAAAAAATTAAACTTCTTTTAGTATTTAACAAAAAGATAACATTAACTATAAACTTGCTAAAAAAACTAAAGTAATTTAATTAAACCTTTAAATATCTTAAGTGTCTTAATACTAATAATCAATTTTTCATTTATAAAGTTTTTAATAAGTGGCTCCCGCGAATTGCGGGAGTTTTTTTTGTGCTATTCCGAACTGATTATCCAATCAATAGACAGCGACTTAAAAATATTTGAGGTGTAATTATTGGCCTCATAAAATATTCCAACATTACCATTATTAAGTTGTGTAATTGATGAATAAGCAGCTTCACCTTCATAAATAACTTTAGGGTTAGACCAATTGACACCTTCATCTTCACTATGTCTAATTACTATTTCTTTTCTTTCATTTTGATTATTTATGTTAGTTAGAAGCAGTATATTTTTGTTGTTGAAATTATATTTTAATATACTTCCATTACATCCAGGATCAATAATACTTTCTTCTTTTTTTGATATCCATGATTTTCCATTATCATCACTAATATGAGAATATCTGTAGCCTAAATTATTAACTCTAGAATTAACCATCCATCTTCCATCATTTAGTTCAATAATTTTGGACTCGTCTCCAGGCGATGTTGGTGTTTCTGTGATAAACCAAGTATTACCATTATCATTACTTCCAAAAACGTGAGTGCCTTTTTGAAGATTTACTAAACAATGAAGCAATGTTCCATCTTGAGTCTGAATTCCTCTGCCTGATGTAATGAACTTGAAGTCTTTTTCCCAGCCGATTTTTGAAATTTGATCAGTGATGTCAATACTTTCTGACCATGATTTACCATTATCAACTGATTTTTTAAATCTCAAATTATAAATATCTTTTTCATTGTCTAGATCCATATAATTATAAAACATAAAAATTGTTTTGGTTTTTTTATCCAAAATCATTGAAGGATCGGATGCTGATTGACCTAAAGGATAATCAACTACAGTTTCAATATCTGCCCAAGTTTTTCCATTATCAAAACTTTTTCTCATCACTATATTAATATCTCTACTCCATTTCAAATCTCCGCAGGACGGGACTCTCTCATCTATCATAGCAATCAAGTCGCCGTTTACAGCTGTTATTATTGATGGTATTCTGTAGCAAGATACATTTGGATCATTATCAGCATTAAACAAATCAATCATTTCTGATTTTTGTGTTTCACAGCAAATAAAAAGTATAGTTAGTAGAAATATTGTTTTTTTCATTTTTTAAATATTGAAAACAAGAAATTTTGATTTGTATCAAAAGGGGTTTTATGATTAATTGTAAAAGATTCGATCATTTTAAATTCTGGATTGAATATTTTTTTCAATGATTCAGGGGAATATCTAGAAACATTTAATCCACTACATTTTTCTGGACCGTTTTCCGAAAAAGTTCCTAAGATTAAATACCCTCCCTGAACAATATTTTTTAAAGCAACTTGTTTATATTTCTCTACATCTTCTTTTGAAATTAAAAAATGGAAGACTGCCCTATCGTGCCATATCGAAAAATTCTTTTCTGTATTAAAATCTAAAACATTTTCTACGTACCATTGTACTAAATCTTGTTTAAGCCCAAGTGAAATTTTGGATTTAGAACACGCTTCTTGTGAAATGTCTAAATATGTTAAATCATCATATTCATTCTCAATTAAATTTTTTAGAATTTTACTTCTACCACTTCCAATATCAATAATTGAGATCGATTTGTCAGTAGAATACTTTTCAATAAGATCAATAGAGGTTTTTGGATGTTCTTGAAACCAACTAACACCATCTTCTTTTTTGGAAGAATAGATATTTTCCCAATGTGATTTTAAATCTGAATTCATAATTTTACAATTACAATTTAATTAAATCAAATGAATTTTTTTGATAAACACTTTTTTGGTTATTTGCCTGACATGGCTAGAAAAATTGTTAGAGGAGTGTGTGTAATTATACTCGTTTATTTAATTTTTCAACTTGCACTTACCTTCATAATAGTTCTTTTTCTTTTTGGAATTACATCTAGATTATTATCTAGATTTTTCAATTGATTGATTAATTAAAAACTCTGTTTCTTTTTTCATTTCGGGAATTGAAACATGAAAAAAAGTATGATAATTAGGATGAAGAACTAAAATATTCATTGAGCTTATTTTCTTTCCATAATACTCCTCTAATATGTATTTGTAAAGATTCTGTTGCAGTGCATATTTATTAAAACTATTATCAGCAATATGTGAAAGCTGATCAAAGCCGTATTTAAAATCACTTTGAATTAATAGCCCAGCATTATTCACAATTTTTGTACTTCTTTTCCAATCAAATAAAAATAACTCGCCATTTTCTTTTTCATATACCATATCAATAGTTCCAGCAAGAGTTAACTCGTCATTATAAACTCTCCATTCAGTCCGATATGGTTTTAATTTAGGGTATTTAGAAATAAATTCTTTAAAATAGCTAAACTCAGCTGGTACTGATTCTATTTCTTCTTTATTATAAAATTTTTCAATTAGGTCATGTAAGATTAATCCTTTTTCAGATGAGTCTTGTCTTTTAATTTCCCATTGATTTAGTAATACTTTTTGTTCAAAAGCAACATCGGATTCTGTGTATAATTCTCCTCGATTTTCTAATTCTTCTATTGCTTTAATTCTCGACCAATGATTTGAATCAAATTCTGGAAAATGAATTTTTATAATTTCACTTACAGAAAATTTAATTTTTTCACCATTAACAAAATAAGAATGATCATTTTCCATAAACTGGATTTTTTCATCTTTAGGATGAATGTTTTTTCTAAAATGTTCAGGGATACGATTCAATATGCTTTAAATAATTCTTAAATTTAACCTTAATATTGAAAGCTCTAAAATTTTTATTCCCCGTTTTATTTTTTCTTTTTATTTCTTGTGGAGATGATAGAAATTGTGGTGAAATTGTTCAGAAGTTTACGGAAAATGGAAAATATTATTTCGCTATGATTGCTTTTGGAGGAAGTTCATCAAACTCTGACGACCCTTCAGGCGGTGATGTTTTTGGAGATGCTGAAGTAACTTTAGAGGTTTATAATTCTTTCAATATTGGTGATGAATACTGTGTAAATTAAATTATTATGAAAAAATTTCTTTATATCAGCTTGCTTTTAATTCTATCATGTAACAATAATGATTGCGGTGACATAGTTGATAAATATGAAAGAGATGGAAAGTATTTTTTTACCCTAATAAGAGGAAATAGTAATAATAACAACAGTGAAGGGGGTGGTCAGGCAGAAGTAAGTAGAGAAACTTATGACTCTTTTAGGATTGGAGAAAAATATTGTTTAAGTTAAAAATTATGAAAAAAGTATTGATATTATTAATAGCTTTTTCGAATTTCTTGATTGCTCAAGAGGTTCAAAAAGTTGAGGTTGTTAGAACTGATGATCAAATTTCTAATTTGTTTGATGAACTAGGAACAAATGAAATTAAGCTGGACTTAGTTGATCTTATTGCATTCCCGGCTTTTGACATTACTTATGAAAAAATTAAAAATCCTTATTCATCTTTTGGAGCAAGCTTGTTCTTAAACTTAACTTCAGATGATGGATCTTTGAATTGGACTGATCAATTTTCTTTTACACCATTCTATAGATTCTACTTTTTCAATAAAGAAGATTACGGAGGCAAAGGGTTCTTTGCAGAAGTTTTTACAAAATTTTCATCCTATAATTATGATGTAGAATATTATAATAATAATCCTGATCCGACTCAACCTGGAATTGATTACTGGGAAATTGTGACTGAAAAAAGTTTTGGAATTGCCCCAGGAGCAGGAATTGGAAGAAAATGGGTTAACAAATTGGGTTGGACTTTTGAAATTAATATAGGAGTTGGAAGATTTATCACTAATGCACAAATGGAGGATGCGCCTCGACCAGGTGTTAACATTTATTCATACAGACCTGAAGCTATTTTTAAAGGGGGAATCTGTATTGGGAAAAGATTCTAGTATAGTAAATATTTTTTAGAATTTTCATTCCAACCAGCCTGGGATTTATACTTGACAAAGTAAATTTTTAAATCTGCTTGAGATTTATAATCTACAAAATAAATTTTTTTGTCAGCATCCGATTTATAATTTACAAAATACCACAAACCATCATTTTTTATTGCCTGTGATTTATAATTAACCTTGAATACCTTTAAATCAGCTTGTGATTCATAATCAACAACAAAAACTTTAAAATCTGATTGAGATGAATACTTGACTGAGTATATTTTTTGACAAAAAGAATTTATACTTAAAAATAAAAATCCAATACAAATTATATTCTTCATATATTTAATACAATAAAATTATAAATAATGTACACATACGAATGTAATAAATGTGGAATGTCAGTTAATGCAACTTGTGGAAAGTGCTCTATTCCATTAGAAAACGATCATTTAACTCTGGACGATGGTTCTGTAGTACAAATTAGTAAGTGTCCTAGCTGCATGGGTAAAATTAAATCCCCAATGTGCTGTGGTGAAGATATGCTTTGTGGGGTTTAAAGTTTAAGAACTAATCCTTCCTGAGCAACATTATAACCCCTACTAATTAGATCCTTGTACTCACTTGAATTACTATCCAAAAGAGGGTTAGTATGATTTAGGTGAATGAAATAAATTTTAGATTTTTCTTCTTTAGAAACCCCTTCAAATAACTTCATGCTCTCAATAACAAAAGGATGAGGTATTTCTGAAATATCACGGTAATTAATTTCCTTCTCATCATAAAATGTAGCATCAATGAATGCATAATCTACACTACTAATTAAATCAACAATTGATTTATCCCATTTATACCATTTATCAATGTCAGGAATATAAATTGCAGATCTATTAGGTCCCTTGATGATATATCCTACAGTTTCTGAATATTCATCTCTATGTGGAACTTCAATGGGTTTTACGACAAGGTCCTTCTCAACAGTAATTTCACTTTCATTAATTATTGAATTGATTTTAATATTATTGAGCGAGACTAATTGATCCCATGGACCATTAGTTTCTAGGAATTTTTTCATTCTCGGCATTGCATAAACGGGAATATTTTTTGAGTTAAACGATTCTCTTCCAAAATACATTAGTCCTGAGTAATGACCAATATGAGCATGAGTTAAAAAAATTCCTTTCAAATTTTCAGATATTTTATCTTTCATGAAAGATAGCTGTTTAGCTAAATCTGGGGAGGCATCAAAGATATAAGAGGCCTTAGATTTTTGATTAGAAACCATTATTGAAGAAACATATCTTGTTACAGAACTTGTAGAACAGCATGTTTTTGAACATCCAAGATGAGGTACACCTCCATCTTGGGCAACTCCCAAAATCTTAATGTCATAATCTGTTTGAGATTTTGCTTGAAATGTTATTAAAAAAAATGAAATGATTATAAATTTAAATCTCACTTACTCAAAAATTGATTTAAGTTCAGTAGCCTCTTTTGGTTTCATTTTTCCAGCTAACACTAAACTTAACTGTCTTCTTCTAAGAGCTGCATCATATCTCTTTTTTTCTAAATCAGTTTGAGGGACAACATCAGGAACGTTTACTGGTTTCCCATATTTATTTAAAGCAACGAATGTAAAAATTGCTTCATTGACCTTTTTCTTTTCTTTATGAGTTTTATCTTGCTTGTAAACATCAATGAAGACTTCCATGGATGTATTAAAAGCTCTAGAAACTTTTGCTTCGATAGTTAATATACTCCCTTTATAAACCGGTTCTCCAAAGGATATGTTATTAACTGAGGCTGTAACAACAATATTTTCAGAGTGCTTAATTGCTGCAATACTAGCTACTTTATCCATCCTAGCCATTAATTCACCTCCAAACAATGTGTCCAAGCTATTAGTGTCAGCAGGTAAAACAATATCTGTTTGAATTGTTTTAGAATCTTCAGGAAATTTTGGTTTCATATTATTCTTTTTCAAAAATCCAAGCATCTTTATTTTCAGATTTTTGAAATTTTCTTAATGCAATAACAGCATCTTTTCTATTTGAGAAATTATCAAATGAGATTGGAGTTAAGCCCTTATCATTAAGTGGAAGTCTTGTAGGATTATACCCTTTTGAAAGAAGTAAATCAAATAATTTATTTGCGTTGGATTCTAACCTAAATGAACCAGCCATAATATGATATTTTCCTGAACTCGCAGGACTATTAATTTTTAAATTAATTGAAGGGAGTGTTCCAAAATCAAAAATAGCTTTTTCAGCTTTTTTTATTGACTCTGCTCTAATTTCATTTTGAAATGATATTTCTTGACTTATTCTAAACTCATTATAACTGTTTTCAGCAAAATAAGTTCCTGCAATAAGAGCAACAAAAACAGCTGCAGTCTTTAAAAATTGAGGAGTTGAATTACGAGATTCGGATTTAGAAAGTTTATTATATCTATTAAGCGTAGTTTCATTATATGTAAGAACATTATTTTCTACTTTATGAATATAAATAGGTTTTAATCCGTATGAATCAGCTAAGTGGTTATAATTAAAGTCAGGTTTGAATACAAGTGTTTTTTCTGTATTAAGACTGAACTCTCCAATTCCATCTAGAAACAGTGGCTCGTTATTAATTTTTCTTTTCCATTTAACAACTTCGCCATGAATCAATTCAAGTGACTTTTTAAACGAAATCTTTGACTTTTCAGAAATATAATTAGCAACTAATCCATCATTGTTTTGAATTTTAGAATTAAAAGATAATCTTCTAGATGGTGGATAAAATTTAGACTCAGATTCATCATAAATTGATGGAAATTTATTTGCAATAAAACTTCCAAAACCTGGAATGGTTACACAATCATTTGAGTAAACTAAGTCCTTAATTGCATTGACCAGTTGCATTTAATAAATGTACGTTTTTTTTAGAAAGTAAATAAATTAAAAACCGAGTTTTGTTTTCACCCTTTTTATTACTTGTGTAGCAGTTATTTCAGCTTTTTTTGAACCCTCACTAAGTATCAAATCAATTTCTTTTTTATTAGACATTAAATAGTCAAATTTTGATCTATTGTCTTTATATTTTTCAAGAATTAAATTTAGTAAATCAGTCTTTGCATGACCATATCCATATCCTCCACTTTGATACTTATTTTTCATTTCATTAGTTTGGTTCTCATCAGCAATTAACTTGAAAATTTTGAAAACATTGCAGTTTTGAAATTCCTTTGGGTCTTCGAGTGGTGTACTGTCAGTCTGGATTGACATTATTTGTTTTTTCAACTGCTTTTCTGGAAGAAAAATATCAATAATATTTCCTTTTGACTTACTCATTTTTTCTCCATTAGTTCCAGTAACATACTTGGTTGATTCATTAACTTTTGCTTCAGGTATTACAAATGTTTCGCCATGCTTATTATTGAATTTAATAGCAACATCTCTTGTAATTTCTAAGTGTTGTAGCTGATCTTTTCCAACTGGCACGTAGTTAGCATCATAAAGTAAAATATCAGCAGCCATTAGCATTGGGTATGTAAACAACCCGACATTCACATCTTTAAGATCATTTGATTTGTCTTTAAAAGAATGTGCTAATGTGAGTCTTTGATATGGAAAGTATGTTGAAAGAATCCACGCTAACTCAGTTGTAATTGCTACGTCGGATTGTTTGTAAAAAACTGTTTTGTTATGGTCTAGTCCAAAAGCTAGCCAAGCTGCAGCAGTTGCATATGTATTTTCCTTTAATAATTCTCCATCTTTAATTTGAGTCATTGAATGCAAATCTGCAATAAAAAGATAAGAGTCATTGGAGGCTTTAGATTCTTGAATTGCAGGTATTATTGCTCCCAAAATATTACCCAAATGTGGAGTTCCTGTACTTTGTATTCCAGTGAGTATTCTTGACATCTACTACAAAAGTAATGGTTTTATAAGATTAAATACAATTACTTATTTTTGGCATGTGTTTAAACCAATTAAAATTCTTTTCATTTCAATTTGGAATGTGTGGTTTTATATTTTGTCATTTGTTGGTATAGTAATCTGCATACCCTTCTTTTTAATTCTTTCAATTAAAGAAAGTTACTATCCATATTTCTATTGGTTTACAAGAAATATATGGTCAAATATAATAATGTATGGCATGGGGTTTTATCCCAAATTAAAAATGAAAGAGCCTTTGGTTAAAGGGAAAAGCTACATGCTAGTTGCTAACCACAAAAGCATGATTGATATTATGCTTATGCTTTCTATTGCAAAATATCCCGTAGTGTTTGTTGGTAAAAAAGAGCTTGAAAAAATTCCAATTTTTGGTTATTTATATAGAAGAGTTGCTATACTTGTGGATAGATCAAGTCCTGAAAGCAGAAAAAGAGTTTATGAAAAATCTAAGAAAAGATTAGATAAAGGATTATCAGTTTGTATTTTCCCTGAAGGTGGTGTTCCTGAACCATCAATAATACTTGACCAATTTAAAAATGGAGCCTTTAGTTTAGCTGTTGAATTTCAAATACCAATTGTCCCAATGACATTTTTGGATTGTGAAAAAAAGTTTCCTTATTTTTTTGCCTATGATCACTTTGTAGGAAGTCCAGGTGCATTAAGAGCAAATGTTCACAATTTCATTGAAACCAAAGGCTTGACAAAAAAAGATGTGCCTGCCTTAAAACAAAAAGTTTTCGATATAATTTATAATGATTTAAAAGCTGATATTAATCAGACGAGTTAAGAGTTTCCGAAATTTTACCTTCAAGCTCATCGCATAACTCTGGATTATCCTTCAATAAATTCTTAACGGCATCTCGACCTTGACCCAGTTTTGTGTCTCCATAACTAAACCATGAACCACTTTTGTCTACTATTCCCGCCTGAGTTCCGATATCTAAAATTTCTCCAACTTTTGAAATTCCTTCTCCATACATAATATCAAATTCACAAACTTTAAACGGAGGAGCAACCTTATTCTTAACAACTTTAACTCTTGTTTTATTACCCATTGCATTTCCATTTGAATCTTTTAATTGAGTAGATCTTCTGATATCAAGTCTAACAGACGCATAAAACTTCAGAGCATTTCCACCAGTTGTTGTTTCAGGGTTTCCGAACATAACACCAATTTTTTCTCTTAATTGATTTATAAAGAAAACAGTACAGTTTGTTTTACTTATTGTTGAAGTTAATTTCCTAAGAGCTTGTGACATAAGCCTTGCATGAAGACCCATTTTAGAGTCTCCCATTTCTCCTTCAATTTCACTTTTTGGTGTAAGTGCTGCTACTGAATCAATTACAATAATGTCAACTGCTCCAGATCTTATTAAATTATCAGCAATTTCGAGAGCTTGTTCACCATGGTCTGGTTGTGAAATTATCAATTCATCAATATTGACTCCTAGATTCTGAGCATAGAATCTATCAAAAGCATGTTCAGCATCAATAAAAGCAGCAATACCCCCAGCCTTTTGACATTCTGCAATAGCATGTAGGGTTAGCGTTGTTTTTCCAGACGATTCAGGTCCATAAATTTCAACAACTCTTCCTCTTGGATATCCTCCAATGCCTAAAGCATAGTCTAAGCCAATGGAACCTGACGATATAAATTCTATATCTTCTTGAACAGCATCTCCCATTTTCATTACAGTGCCTTTACCGTATGTCTTATCTAATCTATCAAGGGTTAATTGTAGTGCTTTTAGCTTTGAATCTTTATCTGAACTCATTTAGAAATTTTAAAAATTTGATATAATTAAAAATACAATTTTATTTATAAAAAGCACTATTCTAAATGGTTTACATTTGCAATATATTTATAGTATAATGCAACTTTATAATACGCTAAGTAAAAAAGAAAGAGCAGAGCTAATAAAAAGAGCTGGTGACAAACGATTAACCTTGTCATTTTATAAATATCACTTAATAAAAAATCCAGAAATTTTTAGAAATTTTTTATTTATTGAATTAAATAAAATTGATGTTTTAGGAAGAATCTATATAGCCAATGAGGGGATTAATGCACAACTCTCTTTACCATCAAAATTTATGACTGAATTAAAGAAAGTAATTGATGGAATTTCTTTTTTGAAAAACGTTAGACTTAATATTGCTATTGAACATGATAACGAAGCGTTTTTAAAATTAAAAATTAAGCTCAGAGATAAAATTGTTGCTGATGGCTTGAAAGATGGTGAATATGATTTGAATAAAAATGGAGTTCATGTAGATGCTGATAATTTTAATAAACTTCTCGAGGACAAAAACACCATAACAATCGATATGAGGAATCATTATGAAAGTAAGATTGGTCATTTCAAAGGAGCTCAATTACCTGATGTTGATACGTTTAGAGAATCTTTACCAATTATTGAAAAAAAATATAATTCTTCTAAAGAGTATAAAAACATATTAATGTATTGTACTGGAGGAATTAGATGCGAAAAAGCAAGTGCATACTTAATAAATAAAGGATATAAAAATGTTTATCAGTTAAATGGAGGTATTATAGAATATACTCGACAGGTTAAAGAACATAATCTCGAAAATAAGTTTTTAGGTAAAAATTTTGTTTTTGATAATCGCAGGAGTGAAAGAATATCAGGCGATATCATTTCTAATTGTCATCAATGTGGAGATAAATGTGATGAACATGTTAATTGTAATAATGAAGCTTGTCACCTATTATTTATTCAATGTGATAGTTGTACAAAGAAATATGATGGGTGTTGTAGTATTGAATGTTCTGAAATTTACTCGCTTCCAATAGAAAAGCAAAAGGAACTCAGAAGAGGAAAGAAAAACAGCAATAAAATCTTCAAAAAAGGAAGGTTTAAAGAAAAACCCCTCAATAAAATTTAATAGCTTTATTACATGAGCTGTGGTAGCTGCAATACAAAATCAGGAAGTCCAAAAGGTTGTAAAAATAATGGTGTCTGCGGAACAGATGGCTGCAATAAATTAAATGTTTTTGATTGGCTTACTAATTTGGATCCTTTAGGTGATAGTTCTCAAAATATTTTTGAAGTTAGGTTCAAAAATGGAAGAAAAGATTACTATGTAAATAATGAAATCGATTCATTAAGTATTGGTGATGCTGTTGTAGTGGAAAGTTCAATCGGTTATGATCTTGGACATATAACATTAAAAGGCGGTTTGATTCCAGTTCAATTAAAAAAGAAAAAAATTGATATTAATGAGTATGAATTTTTAAAGATTTTAAATAAACCTGATCAAGATGAAATTGATAAATGGGTAAACTATAGAAATAAAGAAGAAGAGGTTAAAATTAAGTCTAGAGAAATAGCCTTGAGATTAAATCTTTCAATGAAAATTTCTGATGTAGAATTTCAAGCCGATGGTAAAAAAGCAATATTTTACTACACAGCATCAGACAGAGTTGATTTTAGGAAATTAATTATAGATCTAGCTAGAGAATTTAGCATTAAAGTTGAAATGAAACAGATCGGATTAAGAGAAGAAGCTTCACGCCTAGGTGGAATTGGATCTTGCGGAAGAGAATTATGTTGCTCAACCTGGCTAACAGATTTCAGAGTAGTTACAACCTCAGCAGCAAGATACCAACAGTTATCATTAAATCCTCAAAAAATCGCTGGTCAATGTGGTAAATTAAAATGTTGTCTAAATTTTGAATTAGACCAATATCAAGAAGCTCTTGCAGATTTTCCAAGTCCTAAAACAAAAATTAAAACTGACAGAGGAATAGCAGTATGTCAAAAATTAGACATTTTTAAAAAATCAATGTGGTTTTCATATAAAAATGAAAGTATTGATTGGTATGAAATAAATGTTGAAAATGTAAAAAAACTGGTTTCTATGAATGAAAAAGGGAAAACCGTTTCTAACCTAGATGACTTTGTAGTTTTCAAAGAAGAAAAAGATTATGAGAAATCATTTGTGTAAGGTTTTATTTACTATTTGTTTTACAATAATTGTTGGATGTAACTCAAGTGATTTCTATTATTTAGAATTTAAAAATGTAAATGATGGATGGGAAAAGGATGAAAGTTTAAAATTTAATTTTTTGCCAAAAAATTCTCAATCAAAGTTGAAAGTTTTAATCAGGAATGATAAGGCTTATCCTTTCTCAAATATTTATTTGATTTCAAGAATTAAGTTTGAAGACAAATTGCTTACTGATACTTTAAACATAAATTTTGAGGACGAGGGCATTGATATTTTTAAAACTAATAGCTTAAGTGTTAAAAACTATTCTTTTATATTAAAGGATAACATTAATTTTGGTCAAGATTCAGTGAGTGTGGAACTCAAACATGCCATTAGACCTGCTAATAGTTCAACTCCTATTCAAAGTCTAAAAGGAATTATAAGCGTTGGGTTACTTGCTGAATAATTAAACAATGAAAAAATATAGATTTCAAATAATATTATTTTGGCTCCTCTTTTCAGTTGGAGTAATTTCAATGTATGGATTGTTCTATTTAGCTTCCATCGGAAAGTTTGGTGAAATGCCCGACTTCCGTCAACTCGAAAATCCAAAAACTAATTTCGCATCAGAAATCATCTCATCTGATAATGAGGTTTTAGGAAAATATTATTTTAATGACAATAGAACTCCAATTAAATATGATGATATTAATACCAAAACTGTTGAAGCTTTAATTGCAACTGAGGATGAAAGATTTTATAGTCACCCAGGAATAGATTTAAAAGCAACCCTAAGAGCAATTGTTTTTTTAAATACTAGAGGTGGTGCAAGTACTATATCCCAGCAATTGGCTAGGCAATTATTTGTTGGTGTTCGATCTAGAAATATCATTCAAGCTGTAGGTCAAAAAATCAAGGAATGGGTTATAGCTGTAGAGCTCGAAAAACAATATACTAAAGAAGAAATAATCACTATGTATCTTAACATTTATGATTTTGGGTACTATGGTGATGGAATAAAGTCTGCATCAAATATATATTTTTCAAAAGAGCCTATCGATTTGAAAATTGAAGAATCAGCCATGTTAATTGGAATGCTTCAAAACTCTTCATTATATGATCCATTACGAAGACCTGAAATAACAAAAAACAGAAGAGATTTGGTATTGATGCAAATGGCAAAAAACAAATACATTAGCGAAAATGAAAAGGATTCTCTTCAAAAAATTCCATTGGAATTAAATTATACACCTCAATCCCATAGACAAGGTCTAGCGACATATTTTAGATCATATTTAAGAGGTTTTATGAAAGATTGGACTGATAATAATTTAAAATCTGACGGTTCAAAATATAACTTGTATTCCGATGGTCTAAAAATATATACTACTATCAATTCGAAAATGCAGAAGTATGCTGAGGAATCAGTTACAGAGCATATGAAAAACCTTCAAAAAGAATTTTTTATTCAGAATGATACTTTATCAACTGCTCCATTTAGAGATTTAGATGAAGATGAAGAAGAAAGCATAATGAAAAGAACTATGAGACGATCTGAAAGATGGAGAAAGGCTAAGCTTTCTGGAAAGTCTGCAGATGAAATTGAAGAGATCTTTAATGTTCCTACTGAAATGAGTATTTTTTCATGGGAGGGTGATATTGATACTGTAATGGCGCCTATTGACTCAATACGCTATTACAAACATTTTTTACAAGCTGGTATGATGTCAATGAACCCTAAAAATGGTCATGTAATGGCTTGGGTTGGAGGAATTAATTATAGGAATTTTCAATATGATCATGTAATGCAAAGTAAAAGGCAAATAGGGTCAACATTTAAGCCTTTTTTGTATGCTACTGCAATTGATCAACTAAAGTTATCTCCTTGTGATATGCTACCAGATGCTATACATTGTATTGAGCCCTATAAGTACGGTAATCCAGATCCATGGTGCCCAACAAACTCAAGTGATAAATATGGTGGTATGAGGACTTTAAGTAATGCTTTGGCAAATTCGAAGAATACTATCAGTGCACAACTTATTGATAGGGTTGGCCCAAGACCTGTTGCAGATTTAGCTAGAAATTTAGGAGTTTCATCAAATATTCCAAACGTTCCAGCTATAGCATTAGGAACACCAGATTTAAGTGTATATGAAATGGTTGGTGCTTATGGAGCTTTTGCTAATAAAGGGATTTATGTTAAGCCAATTATGGTCACAAAAATTGAAGACAGAAATGGAAAAATTGTTTTCCAGTCAACTCCTGAAACTAAAGATGTATTGAGTGAGGAATCCTCTTATGTAACCTTAAAATTACTAGAAGGAGTTACAAAATTTGGATCCGGTGCGAGATTAAGGCATGACATTCCTGAAGATGAAAGAAATTATGTTTATAAAAATGTAGTCTCTGGGTACCCATATAAATTTGACAATGCAATTGCAGGTAAAACAGGAACTACTCAAAATCAAAGTGACGGATGGTTTATAGGCATGGTTCCTAACTTAGTTACAGGAGTGTGGGTCGGTGGCGAAGACAGATCAATCCATTTTGAAGAAATTGCTTTTGGTCAAGGTGCTACTATGTCATTGCCCATATGGGGTTTGTTCATGAAAAAATGCTATGAAGATGAAGAACTAGGTGTTTCAAAGGAAGATTTTGAAGAACCTGAAAACTTGACTATTGAACTGGATTGTTCAAAAGTTCAGCCTGAAAAATCAGAATCTGAGGAAAATGATATTAACGATCTGTTAGGTATAGGAAAATGAAAAGATTGTTGTCTTTAGATTTTTTTAGAGGGCTAACAATTGCTGCTATGATCATCGTTAATGATCCAGGTAGCTGGTCTAATGTTTATGCTCCACTAAGGCATGCTGAGTGGAATGGGGCAACACCAACTGATCTGGTTTTCCCATTCTTTTTATTTATAGTAGGTGTTTCAATTTCTCTATCTCTTTCAAAAAGAAAAAATGGTGGCTTAAATTTATACACTAAAATTTTTAAAAGATCTGTAATTATATTCTTGCTTGGAATTTTTTTAGCTCTATTCCCAAAATTTGATTTTGAAAACTTAAGAGTTGTTGGTGTGCTGCAAAGAATCGCTATTGTATACTTTATTTGCGCTTTGATATTTTTAAATACCAATTTTAAAAGTCAATTGAAAATTGGGGTCGGATTACTTGTATTTTACTGGATTACAATGATGTTTATTCCATTTAATGGAAATATTGCTGGAACTCTCGAGCCTGGGAATAATCTTGCCGCATGGATTGATAGTTTTATAGTCCCAGGAAGAATGTATCAAGGGAGTTGGGACCCTGAAGGTTTTTATAGTACCATTCCAGCCATTGCATCAGGAATTAGTGGGATGCTTAGCGGAACGATAATTTTAAATAAGGCAAACTCATTAAAAGATAAAATTATTAGTTTATTTTTTTGGGGGTCAATTATTCTAATTATAGGATATTTTTGGGACTATATATTTCCAATCAATAAACATATATGGACAAGTTCTTATGTGCTTTATAGCTCGGGGCTTGCAATGATTATACTTGCAATTTCAACTTGGCTTATTGATGAAAAAAATTATACTAGTAATATTAAAATAGGCCTGGTATTCGGATCAAATGCCATTACCGCTTATGTACTACATGGAATTGTATGGAGACTTTTTCA
Organism: Flavobacteriales bacterium; assembly: GCA_004321735.1. Lineage (GTDB taxonomy): Bacteria > Bacteroidota > Bacteroidia > Flavobacteriales > Flavobacteriaceae > Eutrophosalina > Eutrophosalina marina. The sequence continues at coordinate 17,568 of SGZB01000014.1, forward strand.
AATTCCAGTAATTAATGGTTTAGGATTTCAAAAATTCTGGATGGACACTGGAATTGGCTTAGGTCTACCACCTAAATTCGTCTCACTAGATTGGGCTATTTTTTACACTTTTGTTATCTATTTGTTAATTTATCAGCTTTACAAAAGAAAAATTTTTTTAAAAGTTTAAAAATAAATATCTTTTAGTTAAATAAATTACTTATGAAAAATATTATTTATGCCCTTTTTGGGATATTATTAATTACATCATGTGAAACTAATGTGCCATGTGAATGTCCAAATACATCAAATGGATTTGTTGCGCCTGGGCAATCTGTTAATATAGGTTCAGAATCAACTGTAGATGTTTTCAAAAAAATTGATGCAGCATGGTTAGCTAGAGATTACGAAACAATGAAAGCTCATATAGCTGATGAAGGTAATTACAGATTCTTTGATGGAACAGTTGTTACTAATGGAGAAGATTTTGTTGCAAAAGTTGAACAGTCCTATCAAGAAGACTTAGCAAATGGTATTCCTTGGGAGTGGAATACAGATTATGCTTTCGCAGTTTATCCTACAAAAACCGAAGATGATAATTGGAATGAAAAAGGCGAATGGGTTAATGCTCAATTTACTGGTTCAGATAACTCAGTAGTAATTGAATGGTATCAGATTGAAGGGGATCAATTAATTAGTTGGGTTCAAACCAAAGCTGAAACTCCTATAGAATAGATATGAAAAATTTTATTTACACACTATTTGGACTAATCATTCTTACAGCATGTGAGACTGCACCTTGCGAATGTGAAGTGCCATCGAACGGTGGTAACGGAATTGTCGAGATTAAAATGGGATCACAAAACGGATTAGTTGTTTTTGACGCCATTGATAAAGCTTGGGCAGCTCTTGACTATGAAGCTGTGAAATCTTATATCGCAGACGATGCGGAAATGAGGTTTGCTGATGGAAAATTTGCAGTTGGAGGTGAAGAATTTGTTTCTATGATTCAGCAAGAAGTTGAAGAATGGGGTGAAGCTGAATATGTATGGACAACTGACTATAAATTTTCTTTAGCTACGACTTCTGATAATGACGATTCAACAAATGTTGATGAAGGAGACTGGGTTAATGCACAGTTTACTCAAGAACTTGAATCGCCAGTTGATGGAAATATTAGAAATGTTTATTATGAATTCTATCATATTGTTGATGGAAAAGTCGTTTCTTGGAGCCAATTTAAAAGGGGAGAGAAAGAGTAAACAAAACTTAAAACAAATGACTTAAAAGCTCATAGAAATATGAGCTTTTTTATTTTAAACATAGTTAATTTGAAAAAGGTAAAGATGAATGATGTAATATAATTTTTAATTCTTCTGAATCATTCTTTACATAAGCAAATGTATACTCAACCTTTGTTTTATTACCCTTTAAATCAGTAAAGAAATAATTCCCCATTGCAAGTGCCATTGATTCATAAATATTTATTGAATCATTTTGAAACTCAACTTGGGTCCAAGGGTTAATCGCAAAACCTCCATCTTCAGAGTAATCAGAATCAGATCCTATAAAATAAGATAGTGCTCCCTGGATATCATTTCTAAATTGCTTTTCAGCTGCTTTTGTGGGCTTGAATTGTACTGATCCATTTTCAAAATTGTACATATTATTAATGAAATCTAAAGTATACATTCTGCATTCTTTAAATGAATCTTTTAACTGACCTATCTTTACAATTCCAGAGCCCCACTGGTTTTGGGCTTTTTCTACATCTTCTATTTTTATCATAATTAAAATTTAATTTCAAAATTACAATTTCTATTTATTTATATATTTAGATTTTTAAATGGAGAAAAAAAATATTTCAATCTCTAAAAAAGCAAGATATTTTCAGTTAGGTAAAATTTCAGAGCAAACCAAAACTATATGGTTTGTTTTTCACGGCTATGGAATGTTAAGTCAATATTTTATTAAAAAATTCAAAAACCTTGAAAATTATCAAACTGTTATTATATCTCCTGAGGCATTAAGCAGATTTTACATTGGTAAAAATTATGATAGAGTAGGCGCAAGCTGGATAACAAAAGAGGATAAACTTGATGACATTGATGATAATATAGCTTATTTAAATTCTCTTTTTGAATCAAGTACAAAAAATATTGATTTGAATTCAATCGATATTCATGTGTTAGGGTTTTCGCAGGGTGGGGCAACAGCTTGTAGATGGATTTTGAATTCTACTATTAAAATAAATTCTCTGGGTTTGTGGGGAGCCGATATTCCAATTGATTGTTTATCTGAAAATAATAGAGAAAAATGGAATCAATTTAAAACAACACTTATTGTTGGTAAAAAAGATGAATTTATCTCAGAGGAAAATAAAGCAAAATTTGCTAAACTATTGAATTCCTATCGCCTTAAATACGACCTAATAGAATATGATGGCACTCATAAAATTATTGAAGAGGTATTAATTGATTATATTCAAAGAATATGAACAAAGTACAGTTAGAATTTCAGGTTTTAAATAATAAACTTGAAAAACTTCTTGAAAGATTATCAAAATTTAGCAATGAGCAGCTGAATCAAAAGTTAATCGATGGAAAATGGTCAATAAATGAAAATATTTATCATTTAATTCTAGCTGAAAAAGGAACGGAGAAATATATAAGAACCAAAACATCATATCCTGATACTCTTGTTAGCGTTAATATCCTTTCAAGAATAAAATCATTTATCCTTGAATCGTTTTTAAAACTTGGTGTTAGCTATAAAGGACCTGCAATAGTTACTGAAAATTTTCCAGAAAATTTTGATTTCAAAGAACTTAAAAAAGATTGGATTAATTCTAGAAAATCTTTTTTAGAGTATACTCAAACTCTTAATGATGAAATTTTAAGCAAAGGTATTTTTAGACATGCTATTATCGGAAGAATGGATATTTACATGACACTTCATTTTTTCAAATTTCACTTCGATCACCATAAAAAGATAATTCATAAATTAGAAAGTAAATTATAAAGTCTATGTTTGAATGGTATCAAAAAAATAGGGTCATAATCTGGACTGTTGTAGGTTTATACCTGCTTTTCCGATTTATAACCCTAAATTTTTAAAAGCTTTATCTAGCGTTTGATCCGTCTCTGTTTGGTTTTCTAACTGAGGGCCAATCCCTAATTCTTCCAGTTCTTGGATTGATGGGCATTACTCTTTTTTCTCTAGAAACCATCTCAGCCGCTTCACTTGCCTTGTAAGCAAGTATTGCAGTTAAAATTGCGTTACTTCTCACATCATCAAAAACCACCTTATCATACGTATCTAGATTGGTATGCCATGTAAAGGTTCCGTAATCCCAGCTCAAAGAACTCAAACTAAATGCAGGAACTCCAGCTGCTACAAAAGATGCATAATCAGAACCTCCTCCGCCAGGAAGACCTGGAAAATCAGTTTCAATATGCTTTGTAATGTCCCTTGGAACAGCAGACAACCAATCCGTCAAAAACTCATAAGAATATAAAAATCCTTGTCCACTTAAATCAACAACTCTTCCTGTCCCATTATCTTGATTAAAAACTGCTTGAGTATTTTCAACAATTGTTGGATAATCCTCAACAAATGCTCTTGATCCGTTCAGCCCTTGCTCTTCACCACCCCAATGTCCAACTAGTATAGTTCTCTTTGGATTTGGATAAGCTTTCTTTAGAATTCTCATAGCTTCTAACATTACCAAAGTACCTGTACCGTTATCAGTAGAACCCTGGCCTCCATCCCACGAGTCAAAATGAGCAGATAAAATAACATATTCGTTTGGCTTTTCAACACCTTTAATTTGAGCTATAGTATTAAAAGTAGGAACAACTCCGTGTTCTGTAGATGTAGCAACAATTTTAACTACTGGTTTTTTTCCATTCTTTGCTAGCCTATATAAAGAACCATAGTCCTCTAGGTTAACATCAACATTTGGTATCTTTTCAGTTCTAGCGCTAAAGACTTTATTAGCTCCTGGAACTCTTGACCAGTAACTTGAAATTAATCCAACAGCACCAGCATCTTCAAATGCTTTATTAATATCTCTGTATCCGTATCCTGTATTTCTAAGATTTGAAAACCATTGTCTACTTGCTTCACTTCTGTCAGCCTTCATTTTTTCAAATGACTCAGGAGTAGCAAATTCTTCCCAGTTGGAATCTGGTCTTCCTGTAGGTTGATACTGACTTACTAAAACAAATTTTCCTTTAATTGTCTTAAGCCACTCTTCAAAATCTTCTTTACTGTCTATATTTGGGACAGTGACTGCCTCAGCTGTTACACCTTTCTTTTTAGTAGAAGGGCTCCATGCCAATTGTCTTCCAGCTAAGGTTCTTAATCTAGGTTCTAGCATATCAATGTGAGTAATTCCTCTTTCCCATCCTCTCCATTTACCATATTCATGGTTATATGCATCAATTCCCCATGATGCATATTTAGAAACTGCCCAATCATGAGCATTTTGCATCTGTGGTGTTCCAACCAGTCTAGGACCTACTACATCAAATAGTTCGTGAGCCAAATTCTCTAACTGAGAATTATTTACAGCTTCATCAATCATTGATTGAATGACAGGGTTGTTACTTTTTAATGGATTTGCATCTTCTTGAGCGTTAACTGTTAAAAAAGCAAATGATAAAATAAATAATAATCTCTTCATAATTTAATTGATTTTTGTATCTGTGATGTACATCATCCCAGTATTGTGATTGGGAATATAGTAATTAAAGTCGTATTTAGTTAAAATGTTTTCGATAATTTTCTTTTGCAATTTTGGTGATTTTCCAGTGATAAGTTCCAGTTCCAAATCGTTACCAAATGAATTCATCAAAAGATATTCCTCTACCATTACTAAAGCTTTTTCATGACTCACTCCGTGCAAGTCAATAACTTTTTTCATTCTTTCTTTTCTATTTCTTGAGTTTCTCCAATTTCAGCAACTCTAGAATTTAAAACAACCTTAGAAGAACCCTCTGTCACAAATACTACAACCTTAATATTTTCTTTATTGTATTGTGCTGGAATTGAATAGTTAAATGTTTTTTCATAATCCTTGCCATGCCCTACTTCATCGTTGGGAAGTTGATCACCTAATATATTTGTTAAAGAGGCTCTTAAAACGTTGTGATGTTTGAACCCTCTTAATACAGCTGCGCCATTATAATAAGATGTATAATTCTCTTGATCATACTCTAAATTATCCTCGATAATATATACTCCTAATTTTAAAACACTGTAATTGTATCCAATGCTCATTTTAGTGTTTATATTGAGATTCCTTCCATCAATTGTTGGATTTATAGCTAAACCTATGTATGCTTTTTGAGCAAGCTTTGCAGTAACTTGGGCAACATTATTAGGCTGCGGAGAAGTCCATTTTTGCTCTCTATTAATAATTGCCGTTGGAAAACCTGACACACTGAATGCGCTCATAAGAGCACTAATCTGACTAAACTGCATAGGATCTCCTTGATGTGCTGCAACTATCACCGCATCATCCGTTTCTTTTTCAAGAAGTTCTAGTGCATAAGATACTCTTGGACACCAGCCACACCACGTTCCAGTATAATCCTCTACCATTACTCTTTTTTTATATTCAATTGGAACTGGATTGACCGTTACTTCTTTTCTTTGACTTGAAATACCTTGAAAAGTTGCATGAACCTGGAATTTGCCTGTTTCATTAAATGTATATTTACTGCCTTGAATTTCAACGTCATTTACAAAAAATTTAGCTTCACTAGTTCTTGTTTGTCCAGTATTGTCAATAACACTAAAAATTAACGACTGTCCAACAATAGTTGTCGTATCAGAAAGATAAATTTGTAGACTAGTTACTTTGTTTGGCTGAGGAGAATCATCACCACCAGAACCACCACCGCTACAAGCTAATAACAATGGAAAAATAATTAAGTAAACAAATTTTTTCATTTGAAAGGACAATTTACTAAAATGTGTTTAAATTTAATTATGTTCAATACAAAAGCAGTAATATCTTTTTTATTTCTTCTGGTTTTAAATTTTAACTTCTCTCAAGAGTCAGTGCCAAATACTACTATAGCCGATTTTAATAAAAAAAGTATTTCTACTGACCTTGTTCTTAAAGATGGTAAATACTATGTTTTATCTTTTTGGGCGACCTGGTGTATCCCATGTATAAATGAGCTAGACGCTATTGCTGATAATTACAAAGAATGGACTGATAATGGGATTGAAATCATAGCCATCTCAACTGATGATTCAAGAACAAAAAAGAGAGTAAGACCAATGGTAAATGGTAAAAACTGGAATTTTAAAATTCTACTTGACGAAAATCATGATTTTAAAAGAGCATTGAATATTGATGGAATTCCTCACACGGTTGTAACAAAAGGGAAACAAATTATAAGCAGAAGAGTTGGCTACTCCCCAGGGGGAGAGGTTGATTTATTAGACTCAATAATTGAATATAAATCAAATAATGAATAGGCTTATTCTATTTTTTTTGATTTTATACTGTTGGGGCTCTAAAAGCCAACAAAAAAACAATTTATACGGTTCTTTTTTTTCTAATGGTGTTTATTACGGAGAAAGTGAAGACAATGATTTTAATGAGGACTTAAGAACAAATAATTACTTGAAGCTAGACTATTTGGTCGGCGAAAAATGGAATTTTGATCTTCAAATTGAATCTTATGCAATTGATGGAAGATTACAGAATTTTTCTGAGAATTTAAACGGGACTTTCATTTCAACATTTAGTGCTAATTATAAGATTAATAATTTAAAATTTTCTGTTGGATCTATTTATGATCAATTTGGAAGTGGATTGATTTTTCGAACATGGGAGGACAGACAACTAGGAATAAACAATTCGATTTGGGGAGTTAGAACAACCTACTCAACAGAAAAATTCAACCTTACTGGATTAGCAGGTAAACAAAAAAAAGGGAAGACAAATTCTGATGGAGTTGTTTATGGGTTTGATGCTGAGCTTATGTTATTTGAAAATTTTGATAATTATAAAAACTTAAATTTAGGTCTAAGTTATGTCGGAAGATCTGAGCCTGAAATTGAATACTCCTTCAACAATTTAACAAGTGCTATCTCAGCAAGAGTTGACTATAATTCTGAATCATTTTATATTAATTATGAGCATGTTACTAAATCAAAAGATGGTATAGTTCAGTTTGGATCAGTTAATGAAAATTTTATAAAAAACGGAAAAGCAGATTTAATGAATTTTGGTCTTTTTAAATCTGGATTTGGATTGGATATTAATTTAAGAAGAATGGAAAATATGAGTTTCTTTTCAGATAGAAATGAATTTGGGGGGGACTACTTAGAAGCAACGTTGAACTATCTTCCTGCACTAACTAAGCAACACGATTACTTGCTTACAAACATTAATGTTTATGTAGCACAACCCAATGTTTCTTTTCAAGATCCTGAACTAATGAAAAGTGGAGAAATTGGATATCAGGTAGACTTATTTTATAATTTTAAAAAAGGATCTCCTCTTGGCGGAAAGTACGGCACTAAACTATCTTTCAACTCTGCATTGTGGTATAATTTAGGAGGGAATTATAACTATAATAATCAAAATTATAACACAAGTTTTTTAGATTTTGATGAAAAGTATTTTTCTGAGCAAAGCATTGAGCTAACTAAAAAGTTTAACAATAAATACAATGCAACTTTACTATATGTTAACAGATACTACAACAAAAGATTTGTTGAAGAGAAATCTGGCGAAGTTAATTCTCAAATAATTGTATTAGACAATACTCTTAAGCTTGGTAACAAGAAATCTTTAAAATTTGATATTCAACATTTGAGCAATGATGATGATCAAAAAAACTGGTTTGGCTATGGTATTGAATATAATTTGAATTATAATATTTCTGTATATCATTCCAATATTGTTAATTATGGGAATGAAGTCGAAGGCAAACCGAGCTATTATTCTACAGGTATTTCCTATTCAAAAAATTCTACCAGATTGTCTACTAGTTTTGGAAAAGAAAGAGGCGGTTATAATTGCTATGGAGGAATTTGTAAATATATTCCAGAATTTAAAGGAATATCATTTTCTATTAGTACTACTTTTTAAAATATAGATCAAAACTTATTGTAAGCAAATCTTTAATTTCAGCGAGCATGAAGGAGGGAAGCTTTATCAAAAACTCTGTAGGTTTAACTTGAAATGTTCCTTTTAAAATTATTTCTTCATCATTTTCACTAATTATTGAATTAACGGTTATATTTTTTTCTTCTCCGTGAAATTCAAGTTTGCCATTTATAATTCCAACTTCATCATCTCTTTTAATATTATCTGAATAGTATTTTATCATTGGAAACTTTAAAGCCTCTAGAACTTCTAATGAATGAGCATCTCTATTTGAATTACCACTATCAAAATCAGTAATCTCAGCAGCAACTGCTATGTTAGAAATTATATCACATTCAACAATTATAACACCCTTGATAGAGTTGTTTTGACCAGACCAAGCATGAAGAAAATGTTTTGCATCATAAG
>SGZB01000015.1 GCA_004321735.1 Flavobacteriales bacterium
TCTGAATTAAAAACAACAATATCAAATCTTTTATTTAAAGAATTGATTTTAAAACCTTTTTCAACACTAATTTTTGATTTTGGAATATCATAATCATTTATTAAGGTTTGAATTACATTTTGTCTAACCCATTCTTCTTTTGTTAAATGAAAATAAGAGTTTCGGATACAATCAAAAATTAATCTTTTATTATCTTTAATTTTAATCTTTAAATCAAATTTTTTTAAGTTTAATTTTTTCATGATAACAATTTCAAATGTAGGACAATTCCGCATGGAGTTAAATAAAATTTTAGAAGAAATTGATAAAAGATTATTTCTGATTGTTTCTGATGAAATTTATTTTTTAAACTCTTTTGTTAAAAGTTTTAAAAAAATTGTTCCTAATGAATTTAAAGATTTTAATGAGTATACTCTATTTGCTGACGAAATTAAATTTCAAGATTTAATATTAAAGTCATCAAACTTTCCTTTAATGGGTTCTAAGCAAGTTTTTTTTATTAAAAATTCTTCTAAATTTTCCAAGGACTTTGAACTTCATTTATCTAAATTATTATCAACTAATCCTAATTCAATACTAGTTTTTTTATCATCAGACACAGCATTGTTAAAAAAGAAAAAAATAATTAATTTTTTTGATAATAATGGTGTCTCTATTTCTTTTAAAAAGATTTATGAAAATCAAATTTCATCATGGATTGTTGATATCGCTAGAACTCATGAAATCAATCTAAGTCCTAAAAGCTGTTATTTAATCTCAGAAATATGTGGCAATAATTTAAGTTTAATTGATAATGAATTTTCAAAATTAAAACTAAATCTAAATTCAAACAACGAAGTAGATGAAGAAGTTATTCTAGAAACCTTCGGTATTAATAAAGAATATAACATTTTTGAGTTGCAAAATTATTATGGTAAAAGAGAATTAAAAAAAGTAATAGAAATTTCTGAATATTTTTCTGGAAACAATAAAAATTATCCAATTCAATTAGTGCTTGCATCGCTTTATTCATACTATCAAAAGATTTTTCAAATTCAAAGTCTAAAAAATCAATCTAAATCTTTAATTTCCAAGGAAACAGGAATTAATCCTTACTTTTTAGATCAATTTATGTTTTCAGCACAAAAAATAAATATGAAAGAATCTGTCAGAATTCTTGATACAATTAAGAAATTTGATTTAAAATCAAAAGGTATCGAAGGAATTAATGATGATTCAAGTTTACTAAAACAACTAGCATTACAAATATTAACCTAAATCTAACTTGTATTTATCTGGGTTATACTCTTTCATGATTTTGTAAATTTTTTCAAATACATCATCAATTGAAGGTTTTGAGTAGTAATCACCATCTGTTCCGTATGGTGGTCTGTGTTCTTTGGCGGTTAGTGTTTCAGGTTTGGAATCTAAAAATTTAAATGCATCCTGTTCATTTAATACTTTATTTAATATGTAAGATGATGCTCCACCAGGATAATCCTCATCAATGATTAATAATTTATTTGTTTTTTCAATACTCTGTGAAATCTCGTTATCGATATCAAAAGGAATTAATGTTTGTAAATCAATTAGTTCAATTGAAATATCGTGCTTTTCTAAAATTACAGATGCTTTTTCAACAATTCGTAAAGTAGAGCCATATGAAACAACTGTAATATCAATACCTTTTTTAATAAATTCAACTTTTCCAATCTTTAGCTGAAATTCACCAAGGTTATCAGGTTGTCTTTCTTTGAGTCTATATGAATTTAAGGGCTCGATTACAATACCTGGTTCAAATGAATTCATTAAAGCATTATACATCCCCGATGCTTGAACCATATTTCTTGGCACTAATAAATTCACACCACGAAGAGAATTTATGAGCATTCCCATTGGAGATCCAGCATGCCAGATTCCTTCAAGCCTGTGACCTCTAGTTCTAACTATAAGAGGTGCTAATTGTTTACCAACAGTTCTATATGACATTGTAGCAAGGTCATCACTTAAACCCTGTATTGCGAAAATCAAATAATCTAAATATTGTATTTCAGCAATTGGCCTAAATCCTCTCAATGAAAGACCAATGCCTTCACCTATTATAGTTGCCTCTCTGATCCCTCGATCATCAACTTTTTCAGTTCCATATTTCTCTTGAAGACCTTCGAGACCTTGATTAACTCCACCAATTTTTCCAGAATCTTCACCAAAAACGATCAAATTTGGGTGAATTTCAAAAAGCTTATCAAAGTTATTTCTTAAAATTATTCTACCATCAGTTAGTGATGATTTTTCTGAATAATATGGTTTAATTTCTTTAGAATTTTTTAAAGAATGAGAGTATTCATTATACAAATGCGAACTGTAAAATGGTTGTGTTTTATCTTTATAATTAAGAATCCAGTGTTTTAATTTTGATGATAAATTAATGTTACTAAGTCTAATAGATTTTCTCGCCTCAGAAAGAATATCTTTTCTTGTTGGATCTTTTATTTTAGTAAGCAGATTATAAATATTTATTAATTCATTTGAATTATTAACCTTAATGACTTCTTTTAAAGTCGATAAAAACGACTCTCTTTCTTTTTTGATTTGTGTTTGAAAATCATTCCATGCTTGATCTTTTTGAGTTTTGACAAATGTTTTTGCTTTATTTTCTAATTTTATCAAACTCTCTTCATCAGAAATCCCATTTTTAAGTATCCATTTCCTCATCATAAGATTACAGTCATATTTCTTTTCCCACTTTAATCTTCCTACGCTTTTATACCTTTCATGCGATCCTGAGGTTGAATGACCTATTGGTTGTGTTAATTGTTTTACATGAACTAATACTGGAATATGTTTTTTTCTACAGATGTTATTAGCGTATTCATATGTTGAAATAAGTTTTGGATAATCCCATCCATTAACTGTTAAAATTTCATAGCCATTGGAGTTTTCATCTTTTTGAAAACCAGCTAAGGCCTCTGAAATGCTTGATTTTATGGTTTGATATTCGTTATCAACAGAGATGCCATAATTATCATCCCATACACTTACAACTGCTGGGACTTGATGAACACCTATTGCGTTAATACTTTCCCAAAAAATACCTTCACTAGTACTTGCATTTCCTATTGTTCCCCATGCAATTTCATTACCATTAATAGAAAAATTATTTTGATTAAATTTTCCAGTTCTATATAGTTTTGATGCCATTGCTAAACCTAAAAGTCTAGGCATTTGACCACCAGTAGGAGATATATCTGAAGAAGAATTGTATTGTTTAGTGAGATCTCTTTGAGATCCGTCATCATTTATAGATTTCGTGCTGAAATGTGACCCCATTTGTCTTCCTCCAGACATAGGTTCGTTAATTAAATTAGTATCAGCATAAAGTGCTGCAAACAATTCCTGAATTGAAATTTCATTAATAGACAACATAAAAGTTTGATCACGATAGTAACCAGATCTAAAGTCTCCCTTTTCAAAAACTTTTGCCATAGCTAACTGAGGAAGTTCTTTTCCGTCACCAAAAATTCCAAATTTTGCTTTACCACTCAGCACCTCTTTTCTTCCCAAAAGACTTGCTTCTCTACTAATTAGAATTGTCCAATAGTCATTTAAAACTTCTTCTTTAAATTTTTTGTAGGTTATGGATTTGGTTATTTTGGGGTTGTTCATCAATTCGCGAATTTACAAATTAATTAGTCAATTCAGAACCAACGTCTCGTAAATAAATTTGTTAGATTATCGGGATCTAGTACGAGTGTAAATCTTATATTTTTTGAATAGTTATTTGAGTTTAAAATATACTTTTCTGAGTTTAATATCGGAAAATATAGTTCTAAGTAATTTTCAATAATATTTAGCTTTAATCCAGTATCATATCCAGTTTTCAGTTTTTCACCTTTATTCTTAAAAATTCCATAGTCAAGATATCCTTCAAACCATTTCCATATGGTTATGCCTGAATTTAAAGAAACTACATAATCATTGGAAAATGATGGGTTTATTTTAGATTTGAATCCGGCATCATTTTTAAAATACTGTTGGGAAAAAAACCCTTCATTTTCGGAACGACCAAGTAAATTAGAACTGTATGTGTAATCAGATATTGACGAAGTACCAAAGTCATAGGTGTTGTTTTTGGAATTATTTCGAATAAATTTCCCAATAAATAATCTTAAATTATACTGTCTAAATGCTTTAAAATATTTTCTAAATGAATAAGTGACAGATGTTTTTAAAAAGCTATTTCCAAGTTGCGAATTAAATAATAAAGATTTTGATTTATCAGCATTTATGTTTGATTTTAAGATTGAAAGTGATGTAATGTTGTATTTTTCGTTTTTATTGAATTCTAACTGTTTATTGATTGATATATTTTTTAACAGAAAGAACAACCTCTTATTTGATTTGAGATTTTTATCTTTTATGATGTAGCTAAGTGTTGGTGAAAACCTTGTATAATACAAGTCGTAATTATAGTTAAATTTTGATAGATTTAAATTATAGTTTAAAATTTTTGTTTTTGATATAACATCTCTCATTTCAAGGTTAATAGATCCAATAGGTTTTTTAGTTTTAAAAGAATATTGTGGATTTAAAAAGTATTTAAATGTTTTTCTAAAAGGTGATTTATTCGTAAGAGTTATACCTGGACTAAATCCATTGTATAAATTATAAGAAAAAAGTGGTCTGTAATATATTTGATTTTCATATTCTTTTTCAAAATCCGTAAAGAAGCGAAAGATGGTCTTAGGTTTTTTACCATCTACATAAATTATATTATTCTTATAATTTTTTTCAATCAAATTTCCAGGTGGATTAATTTCAATTTTTGAAATATTGTTTTGTTCAGTTCGTAAATTATACTCATTCACGAAACTTATATACTGATTTTGACTTTTGTTATTAGAATATGTAGTTCTTAATACAACAGGATAGGTGTAATTATTATTAGAAACAATAGTAAAGTTATTATTTTCTTTAATTATTTTATAATCTAAATTTTTATCATCATTCATTAAATCATTAAAGAACCATTCTAAATTTTGTTCAGAATGCTTTTGAAAAATCTGAGATATGTTATCATTAGAATTATTAAATAATTCATTAATTGATAGTTTAAATGATTTAGTCCCAATAAAATTTTCTAAATATTTTAAATTATTAAATGAACTGTAGGGATTATTTAATTTGTAGTTTATTCGAGTTAAATTCTCAGGATAAGAAGAAAGTTTTTGATTCAAATCCCTTGAAAAAACAAACTTATTAATTAAAGAAAATTGATCATTGAAACTATAATTTGAGAAGTTGTGTTTTTTAAAAAAAGGGAATCTCGAATAATTTCCAATCAATTTTTTATCTGCATAAAATATATCAATGTATTTGTTTAGGAAATAGATTTCCAGTCCAGAGTATAGCCAGTAATTTGTTCTTAAATCAGATAACTTGTTTTTTAAATTCTCTTTAATAAGGAGCTTTACCAAGTTAATTTCATCAATAAAATTATAATCAAAAATTTTAATAAAATCCGGAATTTCAGAGTAGGGGTAAAGTTTATTCTCGTTAATTGCCATGTTTGTGAAAACATATTTTTTTAATGGATTATCAAATGATTCATTTATGAATGAGCTAATTCTATTGTTAATTGAATTTTTGAAATTTATAATATCATGATTTTCAGAAAATATTTTAAGGTCTATAAAATCAAATTCTTTAAATAAACTTTTTTTAGAAATGATAAATTTTATATTTCTTTTATTATTGAACAAATATGAGTATTTATTTGTTTTTACATAGTTATCAGCGTTTGAAATTATCTCATAATCTTCTAGGTTATTAATTGTAATTTCAAATGTGTTTAATCTATTTAATTTATCGTTAAATCCTTTATTTGAAAATCTATTCTTAAAATAGGTTGGTATTGTGATAAAGTAATCATTAATTACAAATTTTTCATTTCTATCATTTCCATAATCTAAAATTTTATAATCGGGAAAATTAATTACATAATCAATTTGAATATTAATTACCTCTCCTGGGTTTATCAAACCAATATTTTCCAAAACTATAATATCAACTTGATCTTTAACTCTGCGATAATCTGTACTTTTATTATTTACTTTCAGAGATTGTATTACTGTTGGAACATTAGGGGATTTATTTGGTTTTAATAAAGAAGAATCAAATTCACTGTAAAGTTGTTTTGAAAGGGGAGAGTTAAAATCTGAAAAAGAAGAATTCCAATCCAATAAGGTTAATTCAGAAACTGCAACATTAGAGTTATTTAAAAATTTAATATTCTGTTTAACAATTAAGTTGTTATTTAATGGGTCTAAAGTTAAATCGATTTTATAGTAATCTTGAGAGTAATTTAGATTGAAAAATATAATAAAAGAGATCAGTAAATATCTGAACATTAAAAATTAGGTGAATAGTTTTGATTTTTATAGTGTTCCTCGATAATTTTCAATACTTCATCAGGATTATCAACTAGATGAAATAGATCTATGTCTTCACTGGAAATATTTGAATATTTAAGTAGTACAACTTGTTTTAGCCAATCCATACAGCCATTCCAAAACTCTTTACCGTATAGTATTACAGGAATCTTTTCAATTTTATGAGTTTGGATTAATGTAAGAGCTTCAAATAACTCATCTAGTGTTCCAAAGCCACCAGGCATAACAACAAAAGCTTGAGCATATTTAACAAACATAATTTTTCTAACAAAAAAATAGTCAAAATCAATTGAATTTTCCTTATCAATGTAATTATTTGGTTCTTGCTCAAAAGGAAGTTTGATATTTAAGCCAACTGAAATTCCACCAACATTTTTTGCTCCTTTATTAGCAGCTTCCATTATACCGGGACCTCCACCTGTAATAATTCCTAATCCCTTTTTCGAAATTAGTTCTGAAAGTTTTACTGTTTCCATATAAAAAAAATCAGATTCAGGTGTTCTTGCAGAGCCAAATATTGAAATGCAAGGTCCAACTTTTGATAACCTTTCATAGCCTTCAACAATTTCTCCCATAACTTTGAAAACTGACCATGAGTCATGAGATTTTTTTTCAAACCAGTTAGAATTCTCCATTAGTTTAAATTTAACTCCTTTTTTACAAATTCATTAGTTAGTGAGTTATTATTGCTAATAAATTCATTAAACCAACCTTGAAATACTAAATTACCACCATCTTTTCCTCCTTTAGGTCCCAATTCGATGATAAAATCTGAAATTTTAATCATGTCAATGTTATGTTCAATAATAACTATAGTGTTACCTCTTTCCCTGAGCTTATAAATAATTTTTTGTAAAGCTTTAATATCCTCAAAATGCAGGCCTGTTGTTGGTTCGTCGAAAATAAAAAGAGTTTTTCCAGTATCTCTTTTAGATAACTCTGTAGCTAATTTAATTCTTTGAGCTTCACCACCTGAAATTGTTACCGAAGACTGACCAAGTGTTATATATCCTAAACCTACATCAATTAAAGTTTTTAATTTTCGATTAATTCTGGGGTAATTTTCAAATAATGTAGACGCCTCATTAATAGTCATTGATAGCACATCAGAAATACTATTTCCCTTAAGCTTAACACTCAGTGTTTCATTATTAAATCTTCTTCCATTACATTGTTCACATTTTACATACACATCAGGTAAAAAATTCATTTCTATTTTTTTTAGTCCACCTCCCAAGCACTCCTCACATCTTCCTCCTTTAACATTAAAACTAAATCTCCCAGGTTTATATCCTCTTAGAGTTGATTCTGGAAGTTTTGAGTAAATTTCTCTAATATCGTTATATACACCGGTATAGGTAGCAGGATTACTTCTAGACGTTCTTCCTATTGGGGATTGATTAATTTGAATTACTTTATCAAAGTTCTTTAATCCTTTAATTTTAGAATAGGGAAGAGGTTTCTTAGAAGAATTATAAAATTTGTTACTAAGGATAGGGAAAAGTGTTTCATTAATAAGAGTTGACTTACCACTTCCTGAAACACCACAAACACCTATTATATTTGATGTTGGAAACTTCACACTAATATTTTTCAAATTATTTCCAGAACATCCTATAATTTCTAAAAATCCATTTTTATTTAAATCGATATCTATTTTAGGTATGTTTTCTTTTCCATTTAAATATTTAGATGTTAGTGTATCAGCTTTAAAAATATTGGCTGAAAAATCACTAAAAATTATTTCTCCACCATTTTTTCCCGCTCCTGGACCAATGTCAATTATATAATCTGATTCTAACATTATGTCCTTATCGTGTTCAACCACAATAATTGTATTTCCTAAATCTCTAAGTTTTTTCAATGACGTAATTAACTTATTATTATCAATTTGATGCAACCCTATAGATGGTTCATCAAGAATATAAAGAACGTCTTGAAGCTGTGATCCTATTTGAGTAGCTAGCCTTATGCGTTGTGATTCTCCTCCTGAAAGAGATTTAGTTTCTCTATTTAGTGTTAAATAACTTAAACCAACATCGAGAATAAATTCAATTCTTTTTAAAATTTCATTAATTATTTCGTTAGCAATCTTTAAATCATTATCATTGAGTTTACTTTTAAGTTCATTTATCCATAAGTTTAATTCATCAAACGAAAAATTACTCACCTCATTGATGTCTCTTTTAAGTATTTTGAAATGTAGAGATTCTTCTTTTAACCTTTTTCCATTACAAGTTTTACAATTCTCTTTATTCATATAATTACTAGCCCAACCTTTAATTTTACGACTATGACTTTCATTAAATTGATTTGAAATAAAATTTACTATACCTTCAAAATCAATTGAATATGTTCGAGTTAAACCTAAAGATTTTGAAACTACTTTGAATTTTTCTTTTGAACCATAAAGTATAACATCGATAGCTTCTTTTGGAATATCGTTTATTTTATCTTTAAGTGAGAAATTAAACTTATTTGAGATATATTCTAATTGTTTAAACATCCAGTTATTCTTAAATGAGCCAACTGGTTCAATTCCACCGTTATAAATTGTTTTATTAAAATCAGGGATTATTGAATCAACATTAACAATATTAAGACTACCTAGTCCTTTACAACTCTTACACATTCCATAAGGGGAGTTAAATGAAAAGGAGTTAGGCTCAGGTATTTCGTATGATATTCCAGAATCTAAACAAATTAAGTTTTTACTGTAAAATGAAAATTGTTCATTATCATTAATCAAGAGAGAGTTATTTCCTGACGATAAAGCGACAGATACACTATTTTTTAATCTTTCGATTGTATTTTCATTTTGATTTATAGTTAAATAATCCACTAAAACTTCGATGTTATGATTTTTATATCTATCAACCTCCATTCCTGGGGATATATCATGTAAAACTTCGTCAATCCTTACTTGTTCAAATCCTTGACGTTTTAGATTTGAAAACAAATCTCTATAACTCCCTTTTCTTGATTTAATTATTGGTCCAAAGATTTTTATTTTTTTATTAATGTGTTTTTTTAATATTAGAGAAACTATTTCATCCTCTGAATAACTAACCATTTCTTTTCCCGTTACTTTACTATGAGCAATGCCAATTCTTGCATAAAGTAATCTGAGATAGTCATATACTTCAGTAATAGTACCAACTGTTGATCTAGGGTTTTTAGTTGTTGTTTTTTGTTCAATTGCAATAACAGGAGACAATCCCTCAATCTTTTCGACATCAGGTCTTTTTAATTCTCCTATAAATTGTCTTGCATAAACACTAAATGTTTCTAAGTATCTTCTTTGTGCTTCAGCGTATATTGTATCAAATGCAAGTGAAGATTTTCCACTCCCAGAAATTCCAGTTATAACAACCAGTTTGTTTCTTGGAATTTTTACATCAATATTTTTAAGATTGTGAACTTTGCACCCATGAACAGAAATATATTCTTGCATTGATAATTAGATAATCTTCTAATATAACAATAATGGTACTAAACTATTACAATAAATAAATAGTTTATTTACCTGATGCGTAATCATCTCCTCTCGGATCAGCAGCAGTATAAATTTTATTTTTTTCAATTAAAATTGCATCAACTCTGCCAATTTGACTTCTCTTCGATAGTTTGTAATTTAACTTATCTAAATATTCAAACATTTTTTTGTTAAAAGATCCATCTTCAAAATACACAATATCAGGAAGCCACAAATGATGGAATCTTGGGGATTTTACAGATTTTTTAATGCTCATGTCAAAATACATCACATTAAGAATTGTTTGTAAAACTGATGTGATAATTGTAGGTCCACCTGGACTCCCAAGAATCATAAAAACTTCATTATCTTTTTTAATTATAGTAGGTGTCATTGAGCTTAGCATTCTTTTTTCTGGTTCAATCGAATTATTTTTACCGCCGATCATCCCGTAAATATTTTGATGATCAGTTTTTATAGCAAAGTCATCCATTTCATTATTTAGAAAAAAACCTAACTCAGGAATGATCAACTTAGAACCAAAATTTCCATTTAAAGTTGTTGTAACAGCAACTGAATTCCCATACTTGTCGTGAATTGAATAATGTGTTGTTTCTTCAGATTCAATTATTTTAACTTCACCATGATTAATTACTGTTGAAGGGTTAGAAGATTCAAAATCAATTAATTCCATTCTATCAATTAAATAATTGTTAGATAAGATTGAATCAATAAAATATGTATTTATAAAATCTGGATCACCTAGAAAATAACTTCTATCTGCAAATGATAATTTTTCTAATTCAATGAGAGTTTTGATGTATTTAATTTTGTCATTAATTATTTTTTCTTGATCCATTAGTTGAAGAGATTTTAAGATTTGAGCCATTACTATACCGCCACTTGAGGGTAACCCCATTGTATAAATCTCATAACCATTAAAATTAAAAATGAAAGGTTCTCTCCAAACAGGCGAATAGCTAACCAGGTCATCATTACTTATTATCCCACCTTTGGATTGAACATAATTCACAATTTTATTTGAAATTTCACCATTGTAAAATATTTCTGGACCATGTTTTAAAATTTTATTTAAAGTATTATGCAGAGAATCATTTATAAAAACATCTCCTTCTTTGAAATCTTTTGAAAAAAGACTGGTATCATTTAATTCTAGAATCTTAGGCTTATAATCATTGTAAAGTTTTGATTGTTTTTTAGTTAATGAATGTCCATTTTTTGCTAAATAAATGGCTGGTTCAAATATTTTGTCTAGCGAAATGGATCCAAATTTTTTATAAACCTCAAACAAACCAGCAACTGTTCCAGGAACTCCAACAGAAAGGGCACCCTCATAACTTAAACCTGTTATAACTTCTCCATTTGCATCTAAATACATTGAAGAATGCGATTTTTTTGGTGCCTTTTCTCTGAAATCTAATGAACCTGATTGTCCTGAGCTGTCAATGTAAACCATAAATCCCCCACCACCTAAATTACCTGCATTTGGATATGTTACCGCTAAAGCTAGATCTACTGCAATCATAGCATCAAAAGCATTTCCCCCTTGTTCTAAAATTTTAATCCCTGCGTTAGTTGCTTCTTTTGTTGCTGACACAACTGCATGTTCTTCATAATAATTTTCATTACATGAAATTGTAAGTATTAGCAAAAAAAGTAATCTTATATTCATAAGTAACATAAATATAATTATACCAATGTATATTTGCATATGACTTTAATAAAATCTATTTCGGGAATCAGAGGAACACTTGGCGGGGAGGAAGATAAAAATCTTACACCAATTGATGTTGTAAAATATGTTTCATCATATGGAAAGAAACTCAAAAAGGATAGTCGAAATCCTAAAGTTGCTGTTGGAAGGGATGGAAGAATTTCTGGAATTCAAATTATAGAATTAGTTAAATCAACATTATCAATGCTTGGAATAACTGTATACGACATTGATCTTACAACAACTCCAACTACTCAGTTATTTATTATTGAACATAATTTAGCTGGAGGAATAATATTGACAGCAAGTCATAATCCTGGAAACTGGAATGCTTTAAAATTATTTAACTCAAATGGTGAATTTTTGAGTAAATCAGATGGGGAGGAAGTTATTAAGAATTCAAATAATCTTGGAAACTGCTTTGTAAATGAGATTGATTTAGGTCAGATAATCAAATTTGAAAATTCTTTTGATATCCACATAAAAAATGTCCTGAACTTAAAACATGTAAATATAGATGGAATTTATAAGAAAAAATTTAAAGTTGTTGTTGATGGAATAAATTCGAGTGGAGGAATAATTATTCCAGAACTTTTAGAAAAATTAAATTGTGAAGTTGTAAAAATAAACTGTAATCCAAATGGAGATTTTTCTCACAACCCAGAGCCACTTGACAAAAATTTAACTGATTTAAAAAATACAGTAGTTAAAGAAAAGGCTGATTTAGGTATAGCTGTAGATCCTGATGTTGATAGATTAGTGTTTGTTTGTGAAGATGGAGTATTGTTTGGAGAAGAAAATACGTTAGTAGCCTGCTCAGACTTTGTTTTATCAAAGGAAAAAGGTTCAACAGTTTCTAATATGTCATCAACTCTTGGTTTAAAAGATGTTACTGAAAGACACGGATGCGAATACTTCAGTTCGAAAGTAGGGGAGGTAAACGTAGTTGAAATGATGAAAGCCAAAAAAGCAATTATTGGTGGTGAAGGGAATGGAGGAGTCATATATCCAGAAAGTCATTATGGAAGGGATGCCTTAGTTGGAATTGTTTTATTTTTGAGTTACTTAGTTGAAAAAAATCAAAAGGTCTCAATGATATTGAATAGCATGCCTTCTTATTTTATGCTAAAAGAAAAAATTTCATTAGATGAGAAAATTGTTATAGATAGTATTTTTTTAGGAATAAAGTCAACTTATGACGAAAATAAACTTGATACTAGAGATGGTATTAAAATAAATAAGAATAACGGATGGATTCATTTAAGAAAATCAAATACTGAACCTATAATAAGAATATATATTGAAGCTGCAAATAAAGAAGAAAGTGAAATGTTTTTTAGTGAGATAAAGAAAATAATCGATACTAATTCTTAGCGTGTTTAAATCTATTGTGTGTCCATAAATATAAACTTGGGTCTTTTTTAATTTGCTCTTCAATTAATCTCAAATATTTTTTAGTAATAACATGCTTTTTTTCCTTAGATGCATCTAAAGAAATTAACTTAAAATTTATTATATAAGACCCTCTTTCAACTCTTTTCATTTCTCCATATACAACAGGCATTTTATATTTTTTTGCAATAACTTCAGGTCCAGTAAAGACTGGGACTTTTTGATCTAAAAACTTTGTCCAAAACAAGTTTTTAGAGTTAAGTTGTGGTGATTGATCTGCAACTAATCCATAAAGTGTGGGTTTTCCCTGTTTTTCCTTTTTAAAAATTTCTCTAAATGCTAAATACCGAGAAAATAATGATATGCCATGTTTTTCTCTAGATTTTACAATAAAATTATTTAAAGCTTTATTTTTTAATGGTGAATATACAGCTGCAACATCATGCTTTAAATAATAGGGTAAAGAAATACACCACTCATATCCTGAGTAATGTGATAACATGAGCATTACACTCTTTCCTTGATCATAAAAATCGTTTAAATCTTTAATATTATTTACTTTGAAGTTTTTAATAAAAAAATTTTTATTAACACTATTCATTTTTATAGCCTCCATATACAAGTCAACAAAATATTTATAAAACCTGTATTTTACATTTAATAAATCATGATTTTTAAAAAATCTTCTTGTTAAAGTTAAATTCTTGTCAACAACTTGAGTTCTATACTTAATTACTTTTGTTACTAGAAAACTGAAAATCCTAGATATAAAATATAAAACCTTTATTGGTAAAATACTTAGGAATTTTAATAGATATAAACTAATCACTTTTATTGATTAATCTTCAAATAAACATTTAAAGTAGCTTCTAAGTCATTAGACTTTAAATTTTTAGCTATTATTCTTCTCTCAGGATCAATTAAAAAAGATGTTGGAACACCTTGAGAAGCAACATCATAAAGCCTAGCAATTGGGTCATTAAAATATTTTAAACTTGATATATGAATCCAATTTTCAATTCCATCATCTTTAATTGCTTGTTTCCAAGAAGCTTCATTATTGTCAAGTGAAACACCAACAATCGCAAAATCTTTTTTACTATACTTTTTTAATGTTTCAGCAAGATCCGGATTTTCCACTCTGCATGGAGCACACCATGAAGCCCAAAAATCAAGTAGTATATACTTTGATTCTATACCATTTAATGAAATTATTTCACCATTCAAACCTGGACCTGAAAATTTTGGAGCAAAAGATCCAATTCTTGGTGATTCACTATTTGTTAGTTTATAATTGTCAATCATCTGTTTAACTTCTTTGGACGGTGATGTTCCTTTAATGTAATCTGTAAAACCGTTGTAAATAGTATCAGCAGTTTCATAATCAATTGAACGTTCAAATATCATTCTTCTGAGAATTAGTGAAGAAATATATGAATCTCCACTTTCCTTTATGTAATTAAATTCATAATCAGAAAGTTTTTCTCTCATTTCAAGAAATTGAGATTCAAGATCATCTAAAACTAATGAATCACGTGTTGATAGTGCATTGTTAATGTCATTTTGTATTGAGCTCAACTCTGTTGTAAAAATTTCAGTTTCTTTTTTATATATTTCAAACTCTTTGTTTGAAATTGTTCCTCTAATAGTTGTATTGAAAATAGAATCTTTATCAATATATAATTCAATTTTACCAGGCTCAAGAATTAAAGGAATACTGCCTCTCACATTTTTAAAAAATAAATAATGCATTTCAGGGAAAGAGATGGAATCATTAAACGAAAAACCTCCATCCTTGACTGTTGTAGAATCTTTTAATATTGGTCTATTTTGTACATATTCAACTAAATATACATTTGTATCATCAGAAAGATTAGTTGAACCAATTACACTAACTGTGTCTTTACTTGTACATGCAAACAAAATAAAAAATATAAAAACTATTTTCTTCATACCCGGCAAATTTATGAATATTGATTAAATGTAATAACTTTAGTTATCTAAATTATGGAAAGGACAATCAATGATTTAATAAAAATTGTAGGAATTAGAAATGTTTTAACATCTTCATGGAATAAAAAGCCTTTTACAAAAGGTTGGAGATATGGGGAAGGTAATGCCTTAGCTGTAGTAAAACCTGATACTTTATTACAGATTTGGAAAATTTTAAAAATTTGTACTAGGGATAATAAAATAATTATTCTGCAAGGTGCAAACACGGGTCTGACTGGTGGATCAACTCCTGATAATACTGGTTATGACAGAGATATTATTATCATAAATACATTAAAAATTAACAAAATAGTTGTCATTAATGATGGAAAGGAAATTATTGCATTATCTGGAAGTACTCTTTATGATTTGGAAAAGAAGCTAGATCCTTATCATCGTGATCCACACTCAGTAATCGGTTCAACTTCAATAGGAGCAACAATAGTTGGAGGTATTTGCAATAATTCTGGTGGTTCATTGGTTCACAGAGGACCTGCATATACACAGCTTGCTTTATATGCAAAAATTAATAAAGAAGGACATCTTGAATTAGTTAATGAATTAGAAATTGAATTAGGTTCAAATCCAGAGGAAATACTTAACAACATTGATTCAAATAATTTTTTACAACAAAACATTAAATCATCAAATAAGCTAGGTTCAGACGATAAATACTCTGATATTGTTAGAGATGTGAATTCCAATACACCTGCAAGATTTAATTCTGACAAAAGATTGCTTTATGGTGTTTCAGGAAGTGCTGGAAAAGTTGCAGTTTTTGCAGTAAGGTTGAATACGTATCCAAAACCAAACAAAAGTAAAGTGTTTTATATAGGATCAAATAACCCAGAAAATTTTACTCAAATTAGAAAAGATATTTTAGTAAATTTTAAAAATCTACCTCGATTAGGTGATTACATGCATAAAGATTGTTATGAGGCAGCAAAAAAATATAGTAAAGACAGTTTTATTGTAATTGAAAAACTTGGAACAAAATTTTTGCCAACCCTTTTTGAAATAAAAAGAAAAGTAGATCTTCTATCAAAATATTTTAAGTTTTTACCAAATAAGTTATCAGATCATTTAATGCAATTTTTAAGTAAGTTTTATCCAAACCATCTTCCTAAAAGAATGGAAAATTTTAAAGATAAATATGATCATTTATGGATAGTTGAAATGGTAGATGATGGTATTGAAGAAGCTAAAGACTATTTTGATGAATTCTTTAAAATTAATGAAGGCGATTTTTTTATATGTACTGAAAATGAATCAAAAAAAGCAATGCTACACAGATACGTATCAGCTGGTGCATTTGGAAGATACCAGTCCTTGAAAAACAAAACAAACAATGAATCTTTTTCAATGGATATTGCACTTCCAAGAAATGAAGTTAATTGGTTTGAAAATCTTCCAGATGAAATTGAAAATGCAATTGAATTAAAATTATACTATGGACATCTATTTTGTCATGTAATGCACCAAAACTACATTGTAAAGAAAGGAGTCAATCCAAAAGAAATTTTAAAAAAATTATTAGGTTTTTATAATCAAAGAGGGGCAGAGTACCCTGCAGAACATAATGTTGGACACGAATATAAAGCAAAGAAATCACTAGTTGATTTTTATAAAAAACTAGATCCAACAAACACATTCAATCCTGGAATCGGAAATACCAGTAAATCTAAATACTGGAATTAATTACTTTCATATAATTCCAAATAGTTTATTTAAATTAAATTTGTATCCTGTATGGGTAATTCTTTTGGAAAAATTTTCAAACTAACATCCTTTGGGGAATCCCATGGAAAAGGTATTGGTGGTGTAATTGATGGTGTTCCACCTAATCTTCCAATTGACGTTGAAGACATTCAAAATGACTTACAAAGAAGAAAACCAGGCCAGTCTAATATTGTAACTCAAAGAAAAGAAGATGATTCTGTAGAATTTTATTCTGGGATATTTGAGGGAAAGACTACAGGTACTCCAATAGGTTTTTTTATTAAGAATAAAGATCAAAAATCAAAAGATTATAATCATATAAAGGATTCTTTTAGACCTTCTCACGCTGATTTTGTATATGAAAAGAAGTATGGAAATAGAGATTATAGAGGAGGGGGTAGGAGCTCTGCCAGAGAAACAGCTTCAAGAGTTGTAGCTGGATCTATTGCGAAGCAAATTCTCAATACTGTTACAATTAAAGCCTTTGTATCTCAGGTAGGTGAAATTAAAATAAATAATGATTTATCTACAATTAATTTTGATAACATAGAAAAGAATATCGTAAGATGTCCAGACACCAATGTCGCCAAACAAATGGAGGATTTAATTAAGTCAATTAGAAAAGAAGGAGATACTATAGGTGGTGTTATTTCTTGTGTGATTAAAGGAATGCCTGTTGGAATAGGTGAGCCTGTGTTCGATAAGCTTCATGCAGAATTAGGTAAAGCTATGTTAAGTATAAATGCTGTGAAAGGCTTTGAGTATGGCAGTGGATTTTCTTGTGTTGAAATGAAGGGCAGTGAACATAATGACGAAATTAATCCAGACGGAACTACTTCTTCAAATTTTTCTGGTGGTATTCAAGGTGGAATTAGTAATGGGATGGATATATATTTTAATCTTGCATTCAAGCCTGTTGCGACGATTATGAAAGATCAAAAAAGTATAGATAAAAAGGGAAATACAATTGATTTAAAGGGTAAAGGCAGACATGATCCTTGTGTAGTACCCAGAGCAGTACCTATCGTTGAATCAATGGCTGCAATGGTAATATTGGATCAAATACTAATAAATAATTCAAAAAAAATATGAAAAAGCTTTCATTACACTGGAAAATTATAATAGGAATGTTTTTAGGAGTTGCGGTTGGATTAATTTTTAGCTCAATTAATGGTGGTAACATAATAATTACAAATTGGGTAAAACCTTTTGGAACAATATTTATAAACTCTTTGAAGTTAATTGCAATTCCTCTCATACTAGCGTCGTTAATTAAAGGGATTTCAGATTTAAAAGATATTTCTAAATTATCTTCGATGGGAGGTTTGACAATAACAACATATTTAACAACAACTGTTATAGCTGTCTCAATCGGTTTGCTAGTTGTAAATGGTTTTAAACCAGGAAATACGATAAGTGATGAAACTAGAACTGAACTTGTTGAAGCTTATTCTAATGATGCAGATCAAAAAAGAGAAATAGCTCAAGAAAAAAAAGAATCAGGTCCGTTACAGCCTTTAGTTGATTTAGTTCCTTCAAACTTCTTGGGAGCTGCTTCCGATAACAAAAACATGCTTCAGGTTATCTTTTTTTCAATTCTTTTTGGTATTGCTATGATTTTAATACCAGAAACAAAATCTAAGCCTGTGAAGTCTTTTTTTGATTCCTTAAATGATGTTATTCTAAAAATAATTGATTTAATAATGCTATGTGCTCCATATGGCGTTTTTGCATTACTTGCATCATTGATTGTTGAAGCACCAAATATTGATTTACTTAAAAGTTTATTACTCTATTCTGTTACTCTTTTGGCAGGTTTATTCATTGTGATAATTGTATATCTAATGATTGTAAAATTCTTCCTAAGAAGAAATTTAAAGGAATTTATTGATGGAATACTTCCAGCACAACTTGTTGCTTTTTCAACTAGTTCTAGTGCTGCAACTCTTCCTGTAACTATGGATAGAGTCCATAATTATTTAGGTGTTAAAAAAGAGGTTTCAAGTTTTGTTTTACCTATTGGAGCTACAATTAATATGGACGGAACTGCTGTCTATCAGGCTGTAGCTGCTGTCTTCATAGCACAAGCTTTTGGACTGGAGTTAAGTTTAGTAGATCAACTTGGAATTATTTCTACAGCGACATTGGCTTCAATTGGAGCGGCGGCAGTACCTAGTGCTGGTATTATTGTTCTTGTAATTGTTTTAGCTCAAGCAGGAATTCCTGAAGCTGGTTTAGCTTTAATATTTGCTGTAGATAGACCATTAGATATGTTTAGAACTGTTGTTAATGTTACTGGAGACGCTATGGTATCATTAATTGTTTCTAAATTTCAAAAATCTTGAGTGTAAAAATCTCTGATTCCTGGATTAAACATTTAGACAAAGAGTTTCAAAAAGATTATTTTTTTGAAATTATTAAAAATGTTAAGCATGAATATTCAAACTATACGTGTTTTCCTAAAGGAAATGATATTTTTAAAGCATTTGATTTATGTTCTTTTGAAAAAATCAAAGTTATTATTGTTGGGCAAGATCCGTATCATGGTGACAATCAAGCAAATGGTTTATGTTTTTCAGTAAACAAAGGAATTGATTACCCACCATCATTAAAAAATATTTTCAAAGAAATTCATAATAATTTTGGTTTAGAAAGGATTAACCCTGATTTTTCTGATTTGGCTAAACAAGGAGTTCTTTTATTAAACTCTGTTCTAACTGTAAGAAGAAGATTTCCAGGAAGTCATAAATATGTAGGATGGGAAACTTTTACAGATAGAGTATTAGAAATAATTTCAGAAAAGAAAAATAATTTAGTTTTTATGCTTTGGGGAAATTATGCAAAAAATAAAAAGAAATTTATTTTAAATAAAAACCATCTTATTCTTGAGTCAGGACATCCATCTCCGTTAAGTGCTAATAAAGGATATTGGTTTAACAATAATCATTTTTCTGCTTGTAATGATTATTTAAATAAAAATAATATTGAGACAATTAAATGGGTCTGATTATTGATTAATTTTATTTAAGTGAGGAAATATTTTAGATTTTTTGGAACAATCTCAGGAACAACACTTGTTACTAGAACTTTACTTTCAATCCTGATGCTATTTCCTGTTTTAATTTTATTGATTTTCTGGTGGACTAATACTTTTCTTAATTTGATGGGGCTGACTTTAAGCGAAGCTGGTAAAATTGACCAGAAAGAAGCTAACAAATTTGGAGAGGAATTAGGAATTAAAATTGCAGAAAATCCCCCAGATTTCTTTAGTGAAGTTTTAATAAATACTGGTTTTATTTGGTATATATTATTAATTGCATTAATTATTCCTGTAATATTATTTTGGTTAGCAAATCTTTACAAAAGAGTATCTGCCATCTTTATATCAAATAGAAAAAAAATATTTTTTTCAATCATATTTATAGAGATTGTTTTACTAATACTTAGTTTTTTAATTTCAAAGATTTTATTTTCAATATTGGTAATATTTAAATCTGTAGTATTTATTTCACTGGTTATATATCCATCTCCGATAGGAGAACATGAAGGTTAATTATCCACCTACCTTTTTTACATCGTGTCCCATTCTAGTCAACATTGAAATAATTTGATCTCTCTTATTTCCTTGAAAATAAAGCTCATTATTTTTTAAAGATCCACCGACACCAAGTTTATTTTTAATTTTCTTTGAGATTAATTTAATTTCATTTTTATCCATTAAACTAAATCCTTTAATAATGATTACAGGAGTTCCTGCTCTGCCTTTAACAGAGTAATGTGCTTCTAAGAATTGTTTATTTAAAGGTATTTTTTTTGAAGAATTTGTTTTATTAACTAATTTGTAATCATCTGGAAGTAATGACTTTAAATTTTCTAGTGAATTAAATTTTTTCATTTTAAAACACCAATATCTTTTAATCTTTCAATAAGAAAGTCATGTGCTGTAATATCTGTATATTTCTTGGGATTGTTATCATCTATACAAGACTCTAATACATTAAGATTCATCGTACCAATTGGGTGAAGAAAAAACGGAATTGAATATCTTGATTTTTTCCATAATTCTTTAGGAGGATTGATAACCTTATGTATTGTAGATTTTAATTTGTTATTGGTGTATCTAGATAACATATCACCAACATTTACAATAATCTCATCTTCCTCAGCAATTGCATCAATCCATTCTCCATTATTTGTTAAAACCTGTAAACCTCTTCCGTGAGCTCCCATTAATAATGTAATTAGGTTTATATCACCATGAGCCGCAGCTCTCTCAGCACCTTTAGGTTTATTTTTAATAGGAGGATAGTGAATGGGTCTAAGAATACTATTACCCTTTTCAACAAACTTATCAAAATGATTTTCTTCAAGATCTAAATACAAAGAAATAGCTCTTAAAACAAAAATTGCTGTTTTTTCAAGAGATTGATAAACAGTTTTACCTATTGAGTTAAAATCTGGTAATTCATTTACAAAAACATTTTTTGGATAATTAAACTTATTATATTCATCATCATTAAGATATTGACCAAAATGCCAAAACTCCTTTAAGTCACCTTCTTTTTTTCCCTTTGCATGTTCTTTTCCAAATGAAGTATAGCCTCTTTGACCAGCAAATCCCTCAAGTTCATATTTTGCTTTTACATCAGTTGGAAGATCAAAAAAATCTTTAATTGATTTATAAATCATTTCTATATCAGAATCTTTTAAAAAATGTCCTTTTAAAGCAACAAAACCTATTTCTTTATATGCTTTACCTAGTTTATTTACAAATTCACTTTTAAGATTTTGATCATTCGATAAAAAATCGTTTAAATCAACCGAGGGAATATTAGGCATAGGTTAAAAATCAATTTCAGAGTAGGGGAGATTGAAAGCATCAGCTACTGCTTTATAAACTATTTTACCATTAATAATATTTAGACCTTTCATTAATGGAGCATTATCAATACAAGCAGATTTCCAACCTTTATTTGCAATTTCAATGGCATAACCTATTGTAGCATTAGTCAAAGCTTCAGTAGAAGTCATTGGAACAGCACCTGGCATGTTTGCAACAGAATAGTGTAATATGTCATTAACAATATAGCTAGGAGAGCTATGCGTTGTTGGCTTTGTTGTTTCAAAACAACCCCCTTGGTCAACAGCGACATCAACTAAAACAGTTCCTTTATTTAAATCTTTTAGCATTTCTTTAGTTACTAAATTTGGGGCTTTGGCTCCTGCTAGCAAAACTGCACCTACAATTAAATGTGCATCTTTAATTTCTTTTTTAATATTATAATGGCTAGAGAATTTAGTTTTTACGTTTTCAGGCATTATATCATCAAGCTCTCTCAGTCTATCTAAACTTATATCGAGAATTGTAACGTCTGCACCAAGTCCTGAGAGCATTTTAGCAGCTTGAGTTCCAACTACACCACCACCAATAACAACAGCTTTTGCAGGACTAACACCTGGAACTCCACCTAAAAGTATACCACATCCATTCTGATGTTTTTCTAAAAATTTAGCTCCTTGTTGTGCTGCCATTCTACCTGCAACTTCAGACATTGGTGTAAGAAGGGGTAATGATCTATCCTTATTTTCAACAGTCTCATATGCGATACATATAGAATTACTTTTAATCATTGCCTCTGTTAATTCACGTGATGAAGCAAAGTGAAAATAAGTGTAAACTATTTGATCTTTTTTTATTAATGAGTACTCTGAACTAAGGGGTTCTTTTACTTTTATAATCATTTCAGAAATAGAATATATTTCCTCAATTGAATCTAAAATTTGAGCACCAACAACACTATACTGATTATCTTCAAAGCCACTCCCTAATCCAGCGTTTTTTTGAACATATACTTCATGCCCGTTTGATACTAATGACTCAACACCAGATGGGGTCATTCCAACTCGGTGTTCACTGTCTTTTATCTCTTTAGGAATACCTATAATCATTGGCCAAATATATAATTATTTAAAAAAATTAGAATCAATAGAAGGGAAAATTTTAAGTGCATTTTTATAGTATACTTTCTTTAAAACTGAATCGGGTAAATTTAACCCATATAGTCTCCATAAACCATGTCTTTTTCTGAAATACTGAATATACTCATCTGAAGTTTCCAACACCTGAAAATAAATGTAATATTCTTCTTTATTATAAATGTCTTTTCCAAACAAGATTCTATCTTGATATTCTATGAAAAATTTTCTAGCTGTGAAAGGTTGTCTCCCCAATTCATTAATAACGGCACCAAATTCAACATATACATTTGGAAGTTCATCTAATTGCATTGATAGTTTTTTTAAATCATTAGCATACCAACCGAAATGAGCATTGATAAAGGTTGTTTTCGGGTTGTTTTTAAACATCTCGTATTGCTCTGTCATAACTTCATTAAAAGATGGGTATTTTTCAGATGGTCTAAAACTATTTGGCTTTTGTCTTGCATGAAGCCATCTCTCATTGTTTTTGTTGATTGGATCAAAAAAAGGTTTAGGTTCTCCAGAGTGTATCAAAACAGGAAAATTGTATTCAGCACACTTTTGCCAAATAAAATTTAATCTTTCATCATTTACTCTAATCCTATTCTCATCATCATCATACACATTCAATCCTAGATTTTTATAAATTTTTAATCCAATTGCTCCGTATTTTTTAGCATTCTCAAGTGTTTTTAAGGTTGTGGATTTAAATTCTGGATGATCAATTCGAGATAAATCAATATTGACAAAAACACCAAATCTTTTAGGAAAATTTGAATTAACATTTTCTATGGATTTCTTTAAATTTAAATCCATTAAAGATTTATTTCCAGAGAAAACAGCAAAACCAGAACCACTTAAATTAATTAAGTAGGCCATGTTTAAGCTATCCATTTCTGAAGCTAAATCACTGAGGTCTTTCACGGGCATGTTCCAATGATGACTGTGAACATCAATAAATGGGAATTTAGACTTTTTTAAAGGATTAGATTCTACAACTAATGAAGAGATAGGAGAGTATTCTTCAATGTCCATTAGATTATTCTTTTTTTGTACCGTATCTATAGAATAGTATGAAATGAGTGAAAAAATAATAACTAAAAAAAGAATTCCAATAAGAAATAAAGAAATTCTAAAAAATTTTCCTAAAGAAAAGCTTTTCATTTTAACATGAATGGAACTGAAACTTTAGTTTTATCCCATGAAAAATCTATATAATTACTTAAGGAATCAGTTGAAAACTCAATTGTAAAATCTTCGACAGAGTTGAACAAAACATTTGTTAGTACATTAACTGAAAAAACATCAGATTCAACAGATGGTCTATTAATTCCTAAAAAATTAACTTCCTTATTAAAATAAATATCCCAAGAATCTTTTGATGGAATCGTATATATTGAATATTTACCAGCTTTTAATTCTTTGTCGTTAAAAAAAAGGGGAACATTATTCTCTATGAAAGTATGTCTATTAGCACCAGTTCTCCAATATTCATCAAATGGAACTAGCGCACCTTCGTCTTTACTGCCAAATATTAGCCTATCTTTCTTAGATGGGCTACTATATGTAATAAATGCAACATCTTTTTCATTATAGTTGTATTCAGAAATTTTGAGAGGACTTACTGGATTTAAAATTAAATATGTAAAATATCCTATTATTAACAATAATATAAATAAGATAGAGTATAGTATTTTTTTCATCTAATTTAATTTAACATAATATAAATTATAGTTCATTTATAATTTATTAATTTTAACAGCATTTAAACCTTTTTCACCACGAACGGTGTCAAATTCAACTTTATCACCTTGAGCTAACGTGTCCTTACATTCACTGAAATGAAAGAAATATGATTCTTGAGATGTCATATTTTTTATAAATCCAAAACCTTTTTCATTATCGTAGAAAGTTACCTTTCCTTGAATTTTCTCATCAAAGTCTTGATTTTTTGTCGCACCTAGATTTATTGATTCTAATTTTATTTCTTCCTTTTCAGCAGGATCTGGCGGTGTGTCTGTAAAATTTCCTAAATGATCTACGTATACAAACTCTTCTTGTTTTAAATCTCCACGTTCTCTAGCTTCTTTACGCGCTTGCATTTTTTTTCTTTTTTCTTCTCTTTTTTTTGCTTTATTCTTTTCTCTTTCTAGTTTATTAAAAGTTTGTTGTGATTTTGCCATTTAGTTTATTTGAGCCCTAATTTACTAATTATTCTCTTATAATTTTAAAAGTTTGTCTAAGTGTTTTACTTTCCATCACAACGATGTATGTGCCTTGTTTTTGTCTAGATAAATCTATGGCTGTTTTTCTTGTTATATCTTCGATTATCTGTTCTTTTGTATATCATCAAAAAGGAGGCTCTATTCTTTCAATTTGTTGTGAATAAGAAATAGAGCATATTAATAATAATATTAAAAGTATCTTATTTTTCATTCTTAAAAATCTCTTTATAAATTGTTCCTCTAATTTCATTTCTAAATTTATCCTGTAATCCTGATTCATCAAATATTTGAGTCATTATCAAGCCAACAAATCCTCTTTTGTTATCAATCCAAAAATGAGTTCCTTCGTAACCTCCACCAGTCCAGAGATTGGAATCTCCTATGCCATCTTTTATGTAATTTTCATTTGTAACCCATAAATTGTACCCATTGTATCCATCATAGCTATCAATTTGGGTATGAGGACTAGAAATTTCATTTATAGTTGATTTATTTAAAAAAACTCTTCCGTTTAAACTGCCTTTGTTCAATAATATTCTTAGAAAATCTGCATATCCATTTGATGTAGCAATCATACCTTCACCACCTAAA
>SGZB01000016.1 GCA_004321735.1 Flavobacteriales bacterium
CTGTGATTGTTAAAACAGAATTATTCGTAGCTGTAATTGTAACTGAAGCAGCAGATGTTGAGTTGTTGTTTTTAATTTGACCAACTGTTTTATTACTATCAACAATAAGATCCGCATCAACAGTCACCTTGGCATTATCAACATTCGGTATTCCTGCTGACCAATTCGCTGCATTTGACCATAAATTATCACCACCAGCATTGGTAAAAGTAGATACTGATATGACTATTGCAGAAATTTGACCTGATGTATTTATCACAGCTGCTTCTCCAGCAATAGTAATTTGAGCAACCTGGTCTGCTGTAAGCCCGTTGGCATCTGTTCCAAAAGACACTTCGTTATCTGCAGCATTTGTAATAACTAGAGAACCAGTACCCCAATCCGAAGATGAGTTATCCGCAAACGCTACTGACGTAACATCTCCATCTAATGATAAACTCAAAGTCCCACTACCCATAGTAATAGTCCCCACAGCAGATTGATTTTTATTAATAGTTAAAGTTGGATTATAATCTCCAACTGCAATATTCCCTTTTAATGTATTCGCACCGTTTACAGTAATTTTAGCACCATCCTTTGTAACATTTAATAATCCCCCCGATTTTAAAAATGTCCCATCATCAGAAACATTCGATATAATAGTAACTTGGTTGTTTGTGTTTCCTCCACCTCCTGCAGTCGTAAGAGTTCCAGCGTATGAAGATCCATTGTAAGAGGCTCCAAAACTAGCCTGTGTCTTTACCCCTAATATCAAATTAGCTGACCCCAAAAGAGACCCATCCAAATTTAAATCATGATTCTTATTCACCCCAGAAACTGTAAGTGGATCATTCAACGTTAGAGAACTTGAAAATGTGATACTTTGATCTGCACCACTATTAAACCTTAAAGTCTCAGTCGCATTGTCAGATGAGTCAAATACTACAGGAAGATCGAAATCTAAACTACCTCCACTCTTATTGTTTTGTATTGGTTGAGTCACACCAGAACCTGTGATTGTTAAAACAGAATTATTCGTAGCTGTAATTGTAACTGAAGCAGCAGATGTTGAGTTGTTGTTTTTAATTTGACCAACTGTTTTGTTACTATCAACAATAAGATCCGCATCAACAGTCACCTTCGCAGTATCAGCGGTTGGTATACCAGGCGACCAATTTGCTGCATTTGACCATAAATTATCACCACCAGCATTGGTGAAATTAGCAACCAGTACTTCCGCGGCACCAATTTGACCAGAAGAATTGATAACGGGTGTTACACCCCCTAAAGAAATCTGAGCAACCTGGTCTGATGTAAGCCCGTTAGCATCTGTTCCAAAAGATACTTCGTTGTTTCCAGCTCCAGTGATATTGAGTGTACCAGTACCCCAATCTGCAGATGAATTATCTGCAAATGCTGCTGAGGTTACATCTGCATCTAGTGTTAAATTTAAATTTCCACTACCCATAGTAATAGTTCCAAGAGCGGATTGATTTTTATTGAGAGTAAGAGTTAAAGCTTCATTTTTTGTCTTGACATTACCTTTGAAAACATTTGCTCCATTAACAATAATACTGTGACCTGTAGAATTATCGCCAGTTTCAATTAATACACCTGTATTAAGAAAAATAGAATTATCAGCAGAATCTACTGTTATTGTTGTATCGTTTCCATTCATTAATATTCCACCACTTACATTTGTACCATCGTAGGTGCTACCAAAATTAACAATTGATTTTTGACCGATAATTAATTTTCCTCCGGATGTGGTTGTAATAGCTCCATTTAGAGAAACGCTTTTACTTCCCTTACTATCACCGTTTATTATAAACGTTATGTCAACATCGTTAGAAACTGTAAAAGTAGAACTTGAACCAAATGTTATATTAGCAGAGGTTCCACTTCCTGCATTTGCATTAAATATTTTTATATTCTCATTAGCTGGGGATGAGACAACCATAGGTAAATCCATAACTAATTTTTTAGTTAGGTTAGCATTTACAAGAATTTCAGTGGTATTATTTCCTGAAAAAGTAAGAGTACTACCATTAGTTGCAGTTATTGTAGTAGTGGCACCTAGAGCACTATTGGTACCCAATTTAATCTGACCCAGTGTAACATTTTCATCAACAATTGGATTACCTTTATTGATAACAACTTTAGCATTTAATGCAGTTGGCTTTCCGTTTGACCAGTTAGCTGCGTTCGACCAAAGATTGTCTCCTCCGTTGTTGTTGAAATATTTTTGACCAAATGCTGTTGTTGATATAAATAAAAAAGTAATTATTAAATATAGATTTTTTATGCTCATAATGTAAGTTATTCTTTTAGAAGGGTTTAAGTTAGAAAAATTTATTTAATAAATATGATTTCGTTATTAAATTTACATTAAAAGTTACGGAACAATATTTTTTGAATTATCATGCATCAAGTATTCATTCTTGTCTATTATGATCATTAGTCTTTCTACAAAAAGATATAAATCATGATAAGATGAGTAAAGAGGTGTAATTGCAATTCTTAAAAATCTGTCAGGTCTGTAATCAACTATGAATTTATTGCCACTTTTAGGTTTTAATAAAGACTTACATATTCTCCAAGATTCATTATGACTAATTGAAATATGGGATCCAATTTCACTGTGATTTGGTGATTCATAAGTAAATCCTCTATTGACTAATAGATTATCAAACATTTCAGAAAAATATTTAATCATTAGTATTCTTTTAGTATCTATATTTTTAATAGAAGCTTCATTAGTTATTGAAAGTGATGAAGGAAGAGTAGATAAAGACAAAATATGAGGTGTTCCTGATCTAAATTTTTCCATGGAATCTGATTGTTCATATTTTAAATTAAAATCAAATGGTTTAGAGTGTCCAAACCATCCTCTTATTGTTGAATTAATAGATTTAATTTTTTCTTTAGAAACGAATATAAATGCAGGAGATCCTGGACCACCGTTCAGAAATTTATAGGTGCATCCAACTGCAAAACTAAATTTATCTTTTTTAAGATTAAGATTTAAAGCTCCAGCGGCATGACTTAAATCCCAAACCAATTCACAATTATTTTTCTCACACAATTCATTCAAAGCTCTGTACGGATAGCAATATGAAGATTTATATGAAACAAGTGATAAACTTATTATAGAGTTAGGATTATTCTGAATAGTATTTTTCAATCTATCAATTTCACATTCTATGTCATTGTTATATTTTAAAAACTCAAATCTGAGATTATTTCTTGAGCAGATTTCCTCAATTATGTAAATATCTGATGGAAAATTTAAGGAATCTGTTATTATAGTATTAAATTTTTTTGTTTGTGCTAAAGAATCAATGACTTTGTAAAGATTGTTTGATGTAGATTCACCAACGAATACTTCGGATGGATTACATTGAAACATTTCTGATAAATGAATTGTAGTGTCATTAATCAATTTGAACCAATGTTTATTCCAACTTTGAATTAAATCCCTGCCCCATTGATTCCTAATTACCTCATTCGTTTCATCAATAGTTGATTTTGGAAGTCTACCAAGTGAGTTTCCGTCAAAATATATTAGATCACTTTCAGAATAAAAATAATTTCTAAAATTATTGAGAGAATCATTTTTATCTAGCTCTAGAGACTTTCTTTTAAAAAAATTTAAATTTTCCATTCATTTAAAATTTTATAAATCCATTTTTTATACATGATTCCACTTGGATGCAAACTGTCACCTGCTATTAAATCAGAATAAAATTCTGCTTCTCTACTAATATCAGTTATATTAAAGAATTTTATATTATTTTCAAAGCAAACTTTTTTAATAAGTTGGTTAAAAACATCAATAGAATCAGAAATAGCAATTTTATTTCTTTTATCAGCAAAAGGTGTAGACCCCCAATCAGGAATACTTAAAACAAATACATTACTTTTATTTTTAGAATAATTAATTGATCTACTCAAAAGCTGTGTAAATTCTTTCTCAAAGATGTATGAGCTAAGACCTCTGTATTGATTATTAACTCCAATTAGTAATGATACATAATCGTATTTAGTATTAAAAACTGATAAGTTAAGAGAATCGTTTAATTCATCAGTTGTCCAACCTGTTTTAGCAATAATCCTGGGATTATTAAAATTAACACCTTGTTTCGTTAATTCTTGAACTAGAATATTAGGATATCTATTTTCTTCATCAACACCCTCTCCTATAGTATAACTATCTCCTAAGGCTAAGTAAGAAAAATTAGTATGATTATTATACTTGCATGACGCAAATAAAAAAAATAGTAGGATTGGTATAAATTTTGACTTCAAAACAATAATTTCGCAACTAATTTAATGATTAGATTATTTATTTTTTTAGCTTTTTTACTAATTGTAGACATCTATTCATTTCAGGCAATTAAAACTGTATCAAAAAAGAAAGTTAGATTAACCTATATTATAGTTAATGGAATTCTTTACTTTTTGTTATTCTTTCAAATATTTTTTATTGATAATGTTAGAGAATCTGCATTACTAACATATAATTTCACATTATTATTTATACTTTTTGTAAGTAAAACAATTTTAATACTCTTTCTCATTCCTGAAGATATTTTAAGGTTTATAAAATTTTTATTTAGTAAAATTCAAAACAAAAAAATCGATAACTCTAGGAGAAAATTTATAAGCAATTTAAGTATTGCAGTTGCTGCTATACCAATTCCCATAATGATTCATGGAATAACAAGAGGGAGATATAACTTTAAGGTAGTGAATCACGAAATAGGTTTTAAAGATTTACCTGAATCATTTGACGGGTACACAATAACGCATTTATCAGACTTTCATTGTGGAAGCTTCGAAAACAGAAGTAAGTTAAAATATGCGATTGATCTTGTGAATGAGCAAAACTCTGATCTTGTTGCTTTCACAGGTGATTTTGTTAATAATACATATACCGAAATTTTACCATGGATTGATGAATTCAAAAAAATTAATTCAAAAGATGGAAAGTTTTCTATTCTTGGTAATCATGATTATGGAGATTATTATGATTGGGGAACAGAAGAAAATAAAAAATTAGGGTTTAAAAAACTTATTGAAATTCAAAATGAGCTAGGCTTTAAAGTTTTGAGAGATGAGAGTGTTCATATTAAAAAAAATAACGAAAAAATTAGCCTTGTAGGGGTTGAGAATTGGGGAGATGGTTTTAAGAAAAAAGGGGATATTGATAAAGCTATTAATGGTTTAGATGAATCTGATTTTAAAATTGTTCTTAGTCACGATCCAAGTCATTGGGATAAAATCTTAGTTGATCACAAAGAAAAATTCAATCTTACACTTTCTGGCCATACTCATGGGATGCAATTTGGCATAGAAATACCAGGGTTTATTAAGTGGAGTCCTGTGAAATATAGATATAAATATTGGGCTGGACTTTATGAAAGATCTAATCAGTTCATTAATGTAAACAGAGGTTTTGGTGTTTTAGGCTTTCCTGGGAGAGTTGGAATTTGGCCTGAAATAACAGTAATAAAGTTAAAGAAGGTTTAAAATTTACTAGAAAAATACAGGAGAGAAAAATACCAAAATTCCAATCACTAACAATACTAGTAAAACTGAAAAGATTATATCATAATTTGTATAGCTCTTTTCCTTTGAAATCATTTCTCTAGTTGTTGTTCCAAATGATAATCCTTTAATTCTTGAATAATCTGGCTCATCGGTTAATATTGATACAGTAACACAAAGAAGAGCAGAAAAAACAAAAATAAAGATTGCCATGTGAGAAAAATTAATAGTTGCGAATTCAAAAAAAACATTATCTACAACTATACCACTAGAAATTTCAGATTGAAAATAAATTTCAGAACTTAATCTGACAATAAGTAAGACTAAACCAGCAGAAAGAGTAACTATTGATGCCTGTGCATTAATTCTTTTCCAAAGTATACCCAATAAAAATACTGCAGTCACTGGTGGACCAATATATGCTTGAACATTTTGTAGATACTGATACATTACACCTCCACCAATTTTTTCCATAATTGGAATCCATGCAATACCAAGAACTACAATCACAAGAGTAGCAATCTTACCAATATTAACTAAATATTTTTCTGATTTTTCAGGCTTAATTTTTTTGTAAATATCTATTGTAAATATTGTGGAGCAGGAATTAAAAACAGAAGCTAGTGAACTCATAAGCGCTGCCATCAACCCACCTGCAACTAAACCTTTTATTCCAACAGGCAATAGTGTTGTAACAAGCATAGGAAAAGCTCTATCAGCTCTTTCAACACCATTTGAATCAATTACATTAAACATCTCAGGATTTTGTATAGTCAAGGCATATGCAATAATTCCAGGAATTAAAAAAATAAGAATAGGTAATAACTTAAGATATGCTCCAAATATTGCACCTCTCCTACCTATCATAATGTTATTTGCTGCTAATGTTCTTTGAACTATATACTGGTCAGTACACCAATACCAAATACCAACTATTGTCCCACC
The DNA here is from genome assembly GCA_004321735.1 of Flavobacteriales bacterium. GTDB lineage: Bacteria > Bacteroidota > Bacteroidia > Flavobacteriales > Flavobacteriaceae > Eutrophosalina > Eutrophosalina marina. The sequence continues at coordinate 6,475 of SGZB01000016.1, forward strand.
AATTAAAAGTCCAGTCCATGGAAAATCTGGATCGTTAATTGGCCTCCACATATTAAAATGATCAGGACTTACATCAGTCACAGTCTTTGTTAGCTCATTCCAACCTCCAACTTCTTGAAAACCTAAATAAGTTATTATTACAGATCCTAAAATCAATACTACCGTCTGTAAAGTTTCAGTATAAACAACAGCCTTTAATCCGCCTATAATGGTATATATCCCCGTAAATACTACTATTCCAATAGCACCTATCCAAAAATCTAGATTTAGAAGTTCAGAAACTACTATTCCACCGGCATAAATTGTTACTGATACTTTAGTTAATACATATGCAAACAATGAAAAAACTGATAAGAACCACCTAGATCGACTATCAAATCTTTTTTCTAAAAATTCAGGCATTGTGAATGCACCACTTCTCATGTAGAATGGTAGAAAAAGCCATCCAAGTAGAAGAACAATCCATGCATGCAACTCATAATGGGCTAATGGAGTCCCAGATGAAAATCCAGTTCCCGCAAGTCCAACGACATGTTCAGAGCCAATATTTGAAGCAAAAATTGAGGCTCCTATTACGAACCATCCAACATTTCTACCTGCTAAAAAATAATCCTCTGTATTCTTGTTTCTTTGAAGTGCTACCCAAACTGCAACAACTATTAATATTAAAAAATAAATTCCCAATACAACCCAATCTAGTGTTTGAAATATTGAACTTGAATTCATCAATTAATATGATTAAAAATTATATTTTCAATTAGTTCTTGCTTTCCACTTTTGAGTGAATATTTTTCAGTTTCATATGCGATTTTAAATAAATCAATAAGATTTAATTCACCCTGTTCAAATAACTTACCATTTCCTTTATCGAAAGTGCTATATCTTCTTGCTAACATCTCTGGAATCTGAGAATTTGATAATAATTTATCTGCTATTAGTAAAGATCTAGCAAAGGTATCAGCCCCACCTACATGTGCGTGAAATAAATCTTCTAAATCTGTTGAATTTCTTCTAAGTTTAGCATCAAAATTTACCCCACCTCCCTTGAGGCCGGATGATTTAAGAATAACCATCATAGCTAAAGTAGTTTCTTGTAAATTATTCGGAAACTGATCGGTATCCCATCCATTTTGATAATCTCCTCTGTTCGCATCAATACTTCCAAGCATATCATCGTTAGCTGCTACAGTTAATTCATGCTGAAACGTATGCTGAGCAAGTGTTGCATGATTAACTTCTATATTAATTTTAAAATCTTTTTCTAATCCATAATTTTTTAAAAATCCAATGGCTGTTGCAGTATCAAAATCATATTGATGCTTCGATGGTTCCATAGGTTTGGGCTCAATAAAAAAAGTTCCTTTAAAACCATTATTTCTTGCATAATCTCTGGACATTCTTAAAAACTCAGCCATGTGGTCAAGTTCTCTTTTCATATCAGTATTAAGAAGTGATAAATACCCCTCTCTTCCTCCCCAAAAAACATAATTTAATCCACCCAACTTAATTGTAGTATCTAAAGCGAGTTTAACTTGAGCACCAGCTCTTGCAACAATATCAAATTCAGGGTTTGTTGCTGCGCCATTCATGTAGACAGGATTTGAAAAACAATTAGCAGTACCCCACAAAGGTTTAATTCCGTGTTCTTTTTGTTTTAATAAAAGATAGTCAGAAATCAACTCTAACCTCTTTTCAGATTCTTTTATGGATTTCCCCTCCTGTATTAAATCATAATCGTGAAAACAATAGTAATCGAAACCCATTTTTGAAATAAATTCAAATGCAGCATCTGCTTTATCCTTAGCAGCTTGTAAAGGATCTTGGGATTTGTCCCAAGGAAAATTTTGAGTTGGTGCTCCAAAAGGATCAGCACCAGTTCCACAGAAAGAATGCCAGTAAGCCACAGAAAACTTAAAATGATCTTTCATTTTTTTACCTGCAACAATCTCTTCAGGATTATAAAACTTATAAGAGAAAGGATTTGTAGAATCTCTTCCTTCATATTTTATATTTCTAATCCCTTTGAAATATTCTTTTTTGGAATTGTTAGTCATTGTTTTCTAAAAATAAAGTTAATTTTTCTTTCCATGCCATATATGAATCAAAATATTCATTAGATTTTTTTGAATAAACTTTTAAAATTTCATCTTCTGAAAATTCAATTCTTTCAGGTGAGGATTCATATGTATTATAACCAGCAGCTCTAGAAGCACCATAAGCTCCTGATGTATCACAAATTATCAAGGGAACACCAGTTAAACTTGCAAAGATTTCTCTAAAAGTTTTGGATTGGAATAAATTATCGTTTCCCGCTTTTATAACATTAGGTCTTACGTTGTCGTTTAATAAAATTTCAAAACCGTAAATTAAAGAATAAACAATACCTTCTATGGTTGCTCTTGCAAAATGAGATGATGTGTGTTTATTAAGATCAAAGTCAAAATATTTTGAACCAAGATTTTTATTATAAAACATTCTTTCTGCTCCATTTCCGTATGGAAATAACTTTAAACCTTCAGACCCAGGTTTTACATTTTCTGCAAGATTATTCATAATCTCATATGATTCAAAATTGAATGATTTTTTTAAAAAATTATATTGAATTCCACAACCATTCAGACACAATAACTTTCCAATTATTTTTGAATTACTGTAATTTACATGAGCAAAATTATTCAACCTAACTGGTTCATTTGAATTTAAATTATTGGTGAGTGCATAAATTACTCCTGAAGTTCCTGCGGTTGTAGCGATCTGTCCTTGTTTTGTCACACCTAAGGTAAAAGCATTGTTTGGTTGATCTCCCGCCTTATAATTTATATGAATACCAAAAGGTAGTCCAGTTTCTATGGATGCTTCTTTAGAGACATGGGATTGACAGCTAAAGTTTTCAACTAAAGAAGGGATTAGGGTTTTACTTATATCAAGATCTTCTAAAAGCCAATATGCTACATCATTCTTTTTAAAATCCCAAAAAATTCCCTCTGACAAACCTGTAATCGTTGTATTTATTTCGCCAGATAACTTATAAGATATATAATCACCAGGAAGTAATACTTTGTCTATTTTTTCATAGATATCCGGTTTGTTTTTTTTAATCCAAATTAATTTTGAGAGGGTAAAATTACCCGGACTATTTAATAAATGAGACATAGATTTTTCATGACCTATTTCAGAAAAGATATTGTCTCCAATTTTAGTTGCTCTACTATCACACCATATGATCGAGTTGTTGATTGTATTTCCTTTTTTATCAATCAAAACTAAACCGTGCATTTGATAAGAAATACCAACAGAAACTATTTGTTTACTATTAATTTTAGTCTCTTTTATTATTCTTTTTGTTGCAAGACAAACATATTTCCACCATAGATTTGGATCTTGTTCAGCCCAACCAGATTGAGGTGAAATAATATCCATTTCCTCAGATGGTTCCTTAATCAATTTAATTTTTTTTCCAGTTTTAGTTTCTGTTAGAGCAACTTTTAGAAAAGAACTTCCCAAATCATATCCAATACTGTACGAAGTTTTCATTTATTCAATCAAAAATTAAAATTTTATTATAAGAAATAAAGAAAAAAATTACAAGTACAAATATTGAAAGTATATGTTTAGACACAAATTAAATATACAAATCAAAAAATAATTGCTTAAATGTTATAATTAACTAAATTTGCCATCTAAATCTGGTCGCGTAGCTCAGCTGGATAGAGCATCTGCCTTCTAAGCAGACGGTCAAAGGTTCGAATCCTTTCGCGATCACTTAAACCCCAGCATTATGTTGGGGTTTTTTTTGAAAGATTATTTATTCTAAATTACTTTATTAACATTTTTTTAATCTACCTAACAAATTTTTAACTTAAATTAATTATTAATCGATATTTATGAAAAAAATTACACTATTATTTACAATATTATTTTCAATATCCCTAACATCACAAGAACTTTATTGGTATGATGTTATATTGGAAGTGGAAGCTGAAGACACTGTTGAATTTGAAAAGACAGTTGATGAATTTTATTCGTCTGTTGACTTTCCGGAAGATGTTACAATGACTTTTTCTAGAATCCCATTAAAGGGTAAAGGTTATGAAGAGACACACATACTTAGTTTTGTAAGTCCTTCATCTGAATCTTTAGCAAATCTAAGATCTTCTTTATCAGGTAAAAAATGGGAAAATTACTTAGAAGTTGTGAGACCATTAGTCGATGGCGTTAGAGCATCAGCTGGAAACGCAATGATGGTATATAATCCAGAGGAATTTCATGGAATTGGACAAGTATGGGCATTTAAAATTAAAAGTAAAGACATTCCAGCTTTTGCAGGTGCGTTCGGTAAATTAATGGAAACATTTGATTTCCCAGGATTTGTTGGTTTAGCACCAGTTACTCATGGAATTAGTGATGGTGAGAACATCTTGATATATGGAACATATGAAAATCTAAACTCAGCTTTTACATTTGGACCTAAAAATGATGCTGAAGCTAATGCTTTTACAGAATTTTTCAATGTTACTGGTGATATTTCAGAATTTACTCAGTCCTGGACGCGTGTTAAAATCAATGACTATAATTAAACTAATCAGAGAAATTTTTTTCAATTAATTTTTTAAATTTTCTATTCAAACATTGCCCCCTTTTAAATAGGGGGTTTTTTATTTTTTTCATAATTTAAAGACTTTAACAACTAATGAAAAAAATAATCTTAATTGCGTTATTAATTGTTTCATGTAATAATTACAACAATACTTACAATACTTTTTTACCTGCCGTTAAAGAAAATTCGGTTTCAGAAAAAATTTCAAATTTTGATTATAAATCAGATTTTACTGCTTTTTCACCAAATGGAGACTCGATTCCTGTACTATTTGATTTAACAAAAAAAATTAAATTAGGTAGTGAAGACAATGCCAATTTATTTTTTGAGGTTGACCCCAAATTAGAAATACCTAATCAAGGCTATTTAATCGAAATATTTGAAAATAAAATAGAAATTAAAGCAAAAGATTCTGAAGGTTTATTTTACTCATTTATTTCTTTAAATCAAATTTTAAAAAATTCGAAATCTCAGAAAAAGAATATTCCAATAAAACAGATTAAAGACTATCCTGCCTTAGATTATAGGTCAGTTCACATTGATGTTAAACATCATCTTGAAAAAAAAGAATATTATTTTGACTTAATTGATCAATTAGCATCAATTAAGATAAATGGAATTATAATTGAGTTTGAGGACAAATTAGGATACAGTAGATCAAGTATTGCAGCTCCTGAAGCATATTCAATAGATTTTTGGAAAGAATTAAGTGAGTATGCAATTAAGAGAAAAATTATAATAAGTCCTTTAATTCAGGGGCTTGGTCATGCATCATTTATATTAAAACATGACGAATACAAACATTTAAGGGATGTTCCTGAGAGCGACTGGGCTTTCAATCCATTAGAGCAAGAAACATACGATGTTCAGTTTGATCTTTACAAAGATGCTTTGGAAGCTACGCCGTATGGGCAATTTCTTCACGTTGGAGGTGATGAAGTGAGAGTAATAGACAGAAATGGAAAAAAAGGATTTGAACTTAATTTATACTGGCTAAAGAAAGTATCAGAGTTTGCCGAAAAAAATAAAAGAACTCCAATATTTTGGGATGATATGTATCTAAAATATGGTGAAGTATGGAATGCCACACTTGATCCTAATATTTCTGAATCAGAAGCTAATGAACTTTGGGAATTAAAAGCACCAAAACTCAATGAGTATATAGATGAATTTCCTGAAAACTGTATCTATATGAGATGGAGTTACTTCAGACCATGGGGAAAAGGAAATATAAAATCTATAGATTGGTATAAGGAAAATAATATTAAAGTGATGGGCGCAACCGCTGGGCAAACAAGATGGATTTTAATGCCTCAAGATGAGAGTAATATAAATTCCATAAAATCCTTTGCTTTGATATCAACTGAAAAAAAACTAGACGGATTATTATTAACTCTTTGGGATGATGACTCTCCTCACTTTGAGCTATACAAAAGAGGAATTCATGCATTTGCAGAGTATACCTGGACGGGTCAAAATACTGAAATTAGTGAATTCAAAAATAAATTTAATTATCACTTTTTTAACAATGATGATGATCGCTTAAATTTTATTGATTCGTTAGATAAGCCAGTTAGGGATTGGGCAAATTTATTTATTAAAAAGGGAAATCATAGAAATTCAATAACTAAATCCGATAGCTATTTGTCTTCTCATTTAATTGATCTTCCTGTATTTAATGATGATGAATGGATATTAAATCATAAAGAAAAAATTGAAATTGCTAATAATCATTTAAAAAGTCTAGAAATAATTTTAAATGATATAAGAGAACTTAAATCATTAAATTTAGTAAATATGTATACATTAGAAATTTATGAGCAAGTAGCTAAATTGGCTCATTTTAGTTATAAATTGATGATCGAAATTAGTGATTACGCTAAAGGCTCATCTTCAATTAAAGCATTATTAAACAATGAAAAGGAATTTGAATTATTAAGAAATGAATTTGAAAAGGTTTATTCTAAAACAAGAGTAATAAACAAATCAGAAAACTACATATTAGATCAAGATCATCACCGACACACAGCAAATCAATCTATTAGTATGGATTGGCAATTTATTGGTGAACTTAAATTATTTGAAAAATTAAATTTAACTTATAAATAAATTTTAAAACATGAGATTTAAATTATACTATCTACTATTTATTTTAGTTATTGGATGTAATACAAATAACAACCGAGACTGGATTTATTTATTTGATGGTAAATCAACAGATGGATGGAGAGCATATAATGGTGAAACAATTCCTGAAAAATGGGCCGTAATTGACGGAAATTTAACATTTAATACCGATCTTAAATTAGAGAAAGATTGGAAAGGGGGTGAAGATATTATATACCACAAAGAACAATTTGAATCTTTTGAATTGTATCTAGAGTGGAAGCTTCCTAAAGGTGGAAATAGTGGTGTATTTTATAATGTCCAAGAAGGATATGAAGTACCGTATGCAGTGTCGCCAGAATATCAAATACTAGACGATAATGGTTGGGAAGAGTTAAATAATGCAAAACTAGAATCATGGCAAAAAGCTGGTGCTGACTACGCCATGTATGAACCAGATCTTTCAAAAAAGAAATTAAATCCAGCTGGACAATGGAATAATTCTAGAATCATATATACGCCTGAGAAAGCTCAATACTTTCTTAATGGAGAGTTACTATTAGAATTCGTACCTTTTTCTGAAGACTGGTATGAAAGAAGAAATTCTGGAAGATGGGATGAATTTCCAGATTATGGGAAATATAAAAAGGGCTATATCGCTTTACAAGATCATGATACACCGATATGGTTCAAAAACATAAAAATTAAAAAATTATAATATGGCAAGTAGAAGAAATTTTATAAAAAATGCTTCACTAATTGGAGCTTTACCTTTGTTACCTAACCTTGACTTTTTTAATAAATCAAATGAAGTGATTAGAACGGCCCATATAGGGGTTGGAGGAATGGGAAAGGCGGATCTTAATGATATTGCATCTCACAAAAAAGTAAAGGTTGTCGCATTATGTGATGTAGACTCAAAAGCATTACAAGTTGCTTCTGAAGAATTTCCTGATGCCAGAACTTTCAAGGACTACAGAAAAATGTTTAATGAATTTTCAGAAAATATTGATGCTGTAATTATTTCTACACCAGATCATACACATGCTCCAGCTTCAATCTTAGCAATGAATAACAATAAACATGTTTATTGTCAAAAACCTCTAACTCATCATGTTTCAGAGGCAAGGGAAATGAAAAGGTTAGCAGAAGAGAAAAATCTTATAACTCAAATGGGGATTCAAGTTCATTCATTTTATGACTATAAATTGGCTACACTTTTAATTCAGGATGGCTTAATCGGTAAAGTAAGTAGAGTAAGAGCTTGGTGTCCAAAAAATTGGGGATACGATGGTCCAGAAGCAACTGGACAAGATACTGTTCCAGAAAACTTAGATTGGAATTTATGGTTAGGCACCGCTAAGGAAAGACCCTACAAGGATAAAATATATCATCCAGGAATGTGGAGAAAACTTGTTGACTTTGGATGTGGAACACTTGGTGATATGGGTGTTCATATTTTTGATACTCCATACAATGCATTGAACCTTGATGTTCCACTAACGATTAAAAATAAGTGTAGAAAACCCAATGGATTTGGATTTCCTGAAAATAATTATGTAGAATATGAATTTCCTGGTACTGAATACACTACAGAAAAACTTACTTGGATTTGGGAGGATGGAAAAGGCTCACCATCAAATCATAAAGATTTAAAACTACCTAACAAAGATAAGCTTCCACTGCAGGGGGCAATGTTTATTGGAGAAAATGGAAAAAAGCTTCTTTTACCTCATTTTATGGAATTGCCAAAATTCATTAACAATGGTAAATACGAAGAATTTGATGTTACTGAGTTTGTTGAAAAGGGTGAATTAAGTGAAATTCCCGTAAGAGATTATGGTGGGGAATCGTATTTACATTATCATCAATTCATTGATACTTGTCTAGGAAAAGATGAATGTTCTGCGCCCTTTTCTTATTCAGCTAGATTAACGGAAACAATTTTACTTGGTGTAATTGCGGGAAATTTTCCTGGAAAAAAATTACATTGGGACAGCAAAAATGCCAAATTTGAAGAAGAAGAAGCAAATCAATTTTTAGATTCTAAGTACAGAGCCTTTTAGAAAATGAATAATACCAGACGATCCTTTCTTAAAAAAAGTATTAAAGCTTCAGCTATAACTTTCTTAGCTCCTTCTCTTTTATCTTTTAAAAACCCTTTAAATAGATTAAATATTGCTGTTATTGGTGTTGGAGGGAGAGGATTAGCTAATTATAGTAGAATTTTTGAATCTGATAATATTATAGCAATGTGTGATGTTGATGATAAAATGGCTGCTAATGGATATAAAAAGATTCTAGAGAAATTTCCAAATGTAAAAAAATTTAAAGATTACAGAAAAATGTTTGACAAGATGGCTAATCAAATTGATGCTGTAATTATAAGCACACCTGATCACACTCATTTTGCACCTGCGATGACTGCAATGCAACTAGGAAAGCATGTTTACATGGAAAAGCCATTAGCACATAACGTATGGGAATGCAGAGTATTGAAGAAAGCTTCTAGTTATTACAATATTGTTTCTCAAATGGGTAATCAAGGTCATACTACAAATGGAATTAGACAAATTAAAGAGTGGTATGACGCAGATGTATTAGGTCAAGTTGAAGAAGTTCATGCGTGGATGGGTCAAATCAAATATGGATACTACTGGGTAAAACCTTCTTCATTTCCTCCACCTGAAGAAAAAATTCCTGACCACCTTGATTGGAATTTGTGGCTAGGACCAAGAAAATATAGACCATTTAATTCGGTATATGCACCAAGATCATGGAGAGGCTTTTATGATTTTGGAAATGGTCAACTTGGGGATTGGTCGTGTCATACATTAGATGGTCCGTTTTGGGCTTTAGACCTTGGAATGCCAACTGAAATTGAAGCATACGTACCAAACCCTATGACAAAAGAAAAATTTGTAGCTGAACAATCGGTTGTTACTTATAAATTTCCGAGAAGAAAGGGTAAAAAGCCAGTAACATTGAAATGGTATGAAGGTATTAAACCAAAAATAAACCCTAAGTGGGGTTTAGAAGAAATTTCAAATCATGGAATGATTATGACTGGTTCTAAAAAATCTCTAATGACAGGTGGCAGACCAAATAATCCAAAACTACTAGTCGATGAAAACGAATGGAACTATTTTAAAAACAATATGCCAGATCAAAAAATAGCTAGATTAAAATCTGGAGATGAAACACCTGTGGAAGAATGGATTGATGGAATTAAGAATGATTTTCTACCCCTATCTAACTTTAGTTATGGTGCAGATTTGACTGAAATGGCTCTATTGGGGGTACTTGCTCAGAGGTATGGAGCAAAAATTAAATATGACTCAAAAAACATGAGGATAACGAATAATGATTTACTCAACAGTCTATTGAAAGAAGAAATGAGAGAAGGTTGGTCCTTTAATGATTTTTAATTTTGACTTTGAAAATACTTTCTTGTTCTTAAAATAGAATTCTGTCTAATATCCTCCCAGAAAATATTTATGTCACCCTTATGATAATCCTTTAAGAAGGATACTAATAATGATTTTGGAAATCCCATTTTAGGTGTTTTAATATTAATAGCTTCATCAATAGACTCAATCACTACAGCATTTGGAAAAACTTTTTGATTTAACCATAGAAATCCTTTATGATCATTATAGTCTTTACTTACATAATCTGACCAGGTAATGGGATTTGTGACTTGGGCATCACTCAGCCATAGCCTGTCAATTGTAAGATCATATTTTTTCTCATCCTTGAGAACCTTGTAAGTATTCCAAGTTACATAACCACCTGTTTGATCAGGTTTATTCATCAATTCTAAATCAAAAAAATCATCTTCTGTTATTTTTGTTCCCACTAGATACGCTGCAATTAATTTATTACTCAATTCTTTTCCATCAAAAAAATCTTTTAATAATCTCTTGGCATGACCAGCACCCTGACTATGACCCGCAATAATTATTGGCTTTCCTTTATTAAATTGTTTGAGGTAAACTTCGAAAGATCTTTTAATATCACTATACGCGATTTCAAATGCATCTTCTCCCCCATTTTTCCAATATTTTTCTTCAAAGACTCTAAAATGAGCTTGTCTGTAGTTAGGGGAATAAAGATTAGCAGAACTCAACCAAGCGGTTGACTGATATTTAATCGAAGATTGCATAAGAATATTAGAAAACTCCTCATTATAAACATCTGAATTCCATGAAGTTTCTTTTCTGTCTTGATATAATGTTGGGACAATAAAGAAAACATCAGCTCTTTTTAAATTAGTATTTGCTGATAAAAAATCGTTTTCAGATTGCTTTTCTGGATGAACTAGCCAATCTTCCAGGTCAGTATATGTCGGCTCTTTTGGTGGATTATAATCTTCGAAATCAAGGTATTTATAATTAATTTGATTATTCTCCTCTTTTAACAATCCACATGATTGAAATATCAAAATTACTATGAAAATGACTCCTAATTTTCTAAATTTGAAATTCATAAGTAATAAATTTAAGATTTTATGTCCAACATAATAAAATATATGTTCATCTGTCTGATATTTATATCATGTCAATCAGAGAACACTAAATCTATAAAAATCAAATTAAATGCCAAAAGTGACTCTAATGCTTCTGGAATGGCTACTTTCACCCAAATTGATGATAAAGTTAAAATGGTGGCTCATGTATTTAATTTAAATAATAAAAGTCATGCGATACATCTTCACGAATTCGCTGATTGTTCGTCTGATGATGGAAAATCTACTGGTGGACATTGGAATCCCACATTTGAAAAACATGGTAAATGGGGTGATAAAGAAGGTTTTCATAAAGGTGATATAGGAAATTTTGATGCAGATAACATTGGGCATGCGACTGTAATTTTTGAGACTGATCAATGGTGTTTAGGTTGCGATGATGAAACTAAAAATATTTTAGGAAAAGCTGTAATTATACACGAAGGAACTGATGACTACACAAGTCAACCATCAGGTGCAGCAGGAAAAAGAATTGTTTGCGGAGGAATTATAGAAAATTAGAATTTTCTTTTTTTATTGATTTCCTCATATGCTAAAAGTTCATCTTTAGGGATTACCTTCAAAAAGGATGAATGTTGCTCAATTGCATACTCTATTTTCTCAATAATCTCTTCAACCGAATTTTTTTCATAATCTATGTCTAGCGGTTTTTTAATTTCCATTGATTGCAGAATATCCTTTTTCTTAATTCTAATTCCTTTTTTATCAAAAGATCTTCTGAATCCATCAATAACAATTGGAACTACAATTGGTTTAAAAGTTTTAATTAAGTGCCCTGTACCTCTTCTTATTGGTTTGAACGGAGTAGTTGTTCCCTGAGGAAAAGTAATAACCCAACCATCATCTAATGCCTTTCCAATATTGGAAACATCGCTAAATTTAACTTGCCTATTTACTTCTTTACCTTTTTCTCTCCAAGTTCTTTGTATTGAAACAGAACCTGCAAAAGCCATTAATTTAGTTAGCGGACTAGCTTTCATAGTCTCACTGGCTGCAACATAATAAATATTTAATTTTGGATGCCATATATATCCAATGTTTTTTATGGAATCATCTCTGCCACTGAGACTAGCATTAAAAACATGAAACATAGCAACAACATCTGCAAAATAAGTTTGATGATTAGAAACAAATAAGACATTTGTATCTGGAAGTTCTTTCAAAATATTAGAGCCTTCAATATTAAGCTTATTAAATCCTTTAAAACGACGATGGGATAAAAATCCAAAAATTCTTATAATCCATTTTTTTATGTACAGATTATGACCAAAAGGATTTTTTTTAAAAATTATCACTTGAAATAATTGACCGCAAATATATTAAGATTTTTATTCTTTGATAATTTCTACTAATTCATTGAGAATCATCGCAGTTGCTCCCCATATCTTAAAATTATTGTAAAAAAAATAAGGGTTTACAACAATTTGATTTTCATAATTTTTAATCTGAAAATTTAAAATATTACTTAAGGAAGGAGTCAAAATATTTTTAACCTCATTGTTGTGTTCAAAATTCAAATTTTTAACTGAAAAAAAAATAAATGGTGTAACTAAAAAATTTGATGGAGGAATATAAATTTTTGAAAGTTTTCTTAATAATGTTAATGAATCAATATTGATTCCAATTTCTTCATTAGACTCCCTTAGCGCAGTTTGGGCTAAACTTGAATCATTAATTTCCTGTTTTCCTCCTGGAAATGATACCTGTCCACTATGAACCCCTTCATAATGATTTCTTTCGATTAAGATTAATCTTGTTTCTTTTTCTTCGTCAGGATAAATGATTAATGCTACTGCAGCAATTTTAGAAGGGTTTTGGAAATTAAATTGCAATGATCTACCAATTGGAGCTAATTTCAATTGTGCTGACAAGCCAGGAAGAGATTTATTTTTTATTTTAGGAATTAATTTCTTGAAATGTTCAAATTTCATAATAGACTTTTATTAATCTTCATTTTTTTTATTTCATGTGATGTAAAACAAAAGCAAACTCAATTACCTAAAGTTCAAGAAAAAAAAGAAAAGATAATTACTGAAACGAAAAAAAAAGAAAAACCATTTTTATTAAATGATAAAAATGCAATTCCTTTTTTCTTTGAGTATGAAAAGAAGAACAAAGAAAATAAGGTCAGGATTAAAACAAAGTATGGTAATATTGATATTGAATTATTTAAAGAAACACCTTATCACAGGTCAAATTTTATATACCTCACAAAAAAGAAATATTTCAATGGGACCTCTTTTCATAGAGTAGTAAGAGATTTTATCATTCAAGGTGGAAATTCAGATTCTTATGAAATTTCAAAAAGAAGAAGAAATATTGGCAGATATCTTCTTCCGCCAGATACTAAAAAAGGATTTAAACATCATAGGGGGACTGTTTCTATACCGAGTAGTGATATAGAGAATCCATACAAGCTCGCCTCTCCTTATGAATTTTTTATTGTTCAAAGTAAAAATGGAGCATATCATCTTGATAAAAACTTTACACCTTTTGGAAAAGTTATTAAAGGCATGGAAGTAGTTGATATTATTTCAAATTTAGAAACAGACAGAAGGGAATGGCCACACGAAAACGTAAAAATTGAGGTTGAAATACTTAATTAAATGACTCCAATTAAATGAGGGTGTCTTGTTATATATCTCTCTACCCATAATTCAAGCTCTTTATATTCATGAGGTTGCAGAACTTGAGCAGCTTTTTCAAGCTCTCTTTTAAAAAGACTAAAACTGAAACTTACTTTTTTTAAGATCTTTTTAGTGTAGCTAAAAACCTTTCTTGGCATACCTTAAATTTATGTAATTTGAAAATTTATAAATGTTTAAAAAAAGTTAAAATTTTAACTTTAAACTCCATTCAAAAGAAAATTCTGAAACGACGTCGCCTTGCTCATCAATTCCAATTGAGTTTAGAATAATTTTTTCTGTTTGGTTTTCTTGAGAAAGCGAATTAAAAACTTTTCTAACATCATTAAACTGAGTACATTCAAATTTTATTCTTCCAACTGCTTTTTTGTAAAATTTGGATGAATTAGAGGTAACTAACATTGATACTTTAATCTTTCTATTATTTACTTCATGAATAATAGGTATTCCAGTTGACAGTTCAGCGGCCATGCCTTGAACGGCCCAAAACATAGATTTAAAAGGGTTTTGATTAAACCATTTAAGTTTTACATCAACAATACATTTATCTTCCTTAACAGATCTAACACGAACACCTGAAAACCATGCAGATGGTAATTTGGTTAATAGAAATAAATTATACTTGAACATTTTTAGTGTCCTATGGTCGCCAAGTATCTTTCCGCATCTAATGCTGCCATACAACCAGTTCCTGCAGCAGTTACAGCTTGTCTATATTCTTTATCTTGAACATCTCCCGAGGCAAAAACACCTGGATAATTAGTTTTTGTTGACTTTCCTTCAGTTAGAATATAGCCTGTTTCATCCATTTCTAATTGACCCTTGAAAATATCAGTATTGGGTTTATGACCAATAGCAACAAAAAAGCCGGTAATGCTAATTTCTTCGATTTCATTTGTTTTATTATTAATAATCTTTAATCCCTCAACTACATTTTCACCTAATACTTCTTTTACCTCAGAGTTGTACTTTAGTTCAATATTTTCTCTAGAATTAACCCTGTGCTGCATTGCTTTTGAAGCTCTCATATGATCTTTTCTAACTAACATTGTAACTTTTGAGCAAATATTGGATAAATATGTAGCTTCTTCAGCAGCCGTATCTCCCCCACCAACAATTGCAACTTCTTGGTTTTTATAGAAAAATCCATCACAAACAGCGCATGCTGATACTCCACCACCAATTAATCTTTGTTCACTTTCAAGTCCTAAATATTTAGCACTTGCACCAGTTGAAATGATAACAGTTTTAGCGTGAATTATCTTTTCATTATTAATAGTAATTTCGTGATATCCTTCAGATTCTTTTGTGAAGTTAACTTTAGTAGCCTCGCCTATCCTAACATCAGTTCCAAACCTCTCAGCTTGCTGTTTTAGTTCATTCATCATCTGTGGACCATCTATTCCGTTTGGATAACCCGGAAAATTATCAACTTCTGTTGTCGTAGTTAATTGACCACCTGGCTCCATTCCCGTGTAAACAACAGGCCTTAAATCTGCTCTAGAAGCATAAATTGCCGCGGTGTAACCAGCAGGACCTGATCCAATTATTAACGTTTTTATTTTTTCTATTGACATATGGTCAAAATTAAAATAAAAAAGATTTTAAATTATCATTTTATCTAATAATAATCTCATATTATTAACAATCAAGTTTTTTATTTTTTGTTATCATAAAGTGTTTTATATTTGGATTCATTTTTCGGGGTGTAGCGTAGCCCGGTTATCGCGCCGCGTTTGGGACGCGGAGGTCGCAGGTTCGAATCCTGCCACCCCGACATCACTAATTTCCAATTAATTGATTATCAGTTAATTGGATTTTTTACTTTAGATAACTATTTTTTAAAAAACTAAAAATTTCATTTTGTAATATTTGATAGCCTTTTAGGCTTAAGTGAAGACCATCCTGAAGAAAATATTTTTTACACAATTTATTGTTCTCAAAAAATTTTTCAAAAAAGTCAATTTGAATAAATTTCTTGTTTATTCTACTCTCTTGGCTCATTTTTTTATTTATTTTTTTTATTGTTGGAATTTTTGATAATCTTTCAAATGAGGGTTTAATAGATAAATTGATAATTTTAGTATTGGGGTAATTGGAATAAATTTCATCAATAAAATTTAATTGTTTAGAAACTATCATATCATAAGAATCAAATCTAGTTAAATCATTTCCACCCATATAAAGAACTAAAACAGAGGGATTCAAATTTTCAAAAATTGATTTAAAATATTTAGATAGTGAACTTATTAGTGCTCCACCAAAACCAAAATTAAGAACATTGAAACTAGGAAAATCTTTTTTTAAATTAACCCATAAACGTATAGTTGAACTTCCATAAAATATGATCTGATTTTCTGTCTTACTTACATTTTTAGATTTTATCAATAATTTTTGAATTTCACTTTCAAAGTTTAAATCTTCAATAGACAAATCATTTACCCAGGATCTATATTTTTTATTAAAGTCTTTGACAAATGAACTGATTTTAATATCATCTGGACTGTAAATCCCGTGATCACTCATTTTAAATGGTTGTTTAATCTCACACTTAAAGTTTCCGTTAGAAATTAAACTTTCAAAATTTACATTTACAATAGGAACTATTTTAGGTTGTGGTTTCACCATTGCTGCAAGCTTAAAAACCCCCAACTTAAAATCTCCAGGTGAATTATTCGTATCTAACGAAAATCCCTCAGGACTAACTATTATACCTTCTCCATTTTCTAATGATTTTTTTGATTGATCATAAAAGTTTCTGTTGAAATTTTTTATTTGTTTATAATTAGTTCCCACGGGAATAAAGTTTTGAGCAAAAACCCTTATGTAATTAAATTTTGAATAATAATCTTGATGACTCTTTTCGTGGGGTAAAGAACATCTAACAACCCTGTTCCCGGGGGAATTATAGTACTTGTATAAAATATTACTACTTATAAAGTGACTATCCAATGTAATTTGAAAGTTATTAGCAACTGTATAAAATTGATGATTATTTAAATGATTATAAATAAATATTGAATTAGTTTCATACGGGAGATATTCAGATCCTTTAAATATTAGGTCCACATTAGAAAAAATTTTAGAGATTTTAGATGCACAAAAAACTCTAATTTTTTTAAAATCTAAATTATTTTCGTTTAGTGATATATCATTAAAAAGTCTTGATAAGCTTTCCCTTATGTATTCGTCTTTATTTTGAGGAATCATTTATTTAGTAGAGATTCTAAAAATTTTAAAAATTCATTTGGGTTTTTTACAAAATATTCTGCTGAGGTACTTTTTTTTCCAACTTTAATTGAAATAGAATTATTTGGTAAAGCTTTAAACATACTCTCATCGGAAATATCATCTCCTGCACATAAAATAAAATCAAAATTATTATTATTAATTATGCTATTAATAATAGTTCCTTTGTTAACATCTGCATTTGTGACCTCAATTGCTTTATTGCCATCTAACATTGTCAAATTTTCTGAAAGCATACTTTTTATTACTGTTTTTAACTCAACTACTCTAATATTTGCGAGTTCAGGATCTGTTTTTCTATAGTGCCAAACCAAACAATTATTTTTTTCTTCAATAAAAGTTCCGGGTGTTCTATCACAAAAATCTTGAAAAACAGGCATCAAATTTTGTTTCCATTTATTATCCAAACTATAATTTTGTTTCCATTCACAGCCAGGCTGTTTAATGTAATGTCCGTGTTCCGCAATTAAACCAAGTGATGAAATATTTAGGTTTTTATCCAAAAAATATTTGTCTCTTCCACTAACTATATAAATTTTATTTTTTTTATAATTAGCTATTTTGTTGAGAATACTAATTACATTTTTTGTCGGTATTGCAACTTCAGGTTTGTGATGGAAATTCACTAAAGTTCCATCGTAATCTAAAAGAAAAACTCGGTTTTTAGATTTGAGAAGTTTTTTACTTAAAGTTTCAATTGTTGATTTATCAATTTTTTTTGCTGATTTTTCATTTTCATCTTTAGATTTGATCTTAAGAGCTTTAAAAAATGCATTTGCCCAATATTCAACATTGTATCTACTTAATCTTTTTTGCATTGTTGTATTCCTTCTAATTTGTTCTTCAGTGCTCATATTTATGGCTTTATAAATACTATCTGCCATTGAATTCAAATCAAAAGGATTTATTGTTACTGAATCATAAAGTTCTTTTGATGCACCCGCCATTTCACTTAAAATCAAAACTCCTTTTTTATCTATTCTAGTAGCAACAAATTCTTTAGCAACTAAATTCATACCATCTCTTACGGGTGTTATCATTGCTATATCAGAAGACATATATAAATCAATCAAATCATCAAAATTCATTTCCCTATAATAATACCATATAGGTGTCCAATTAACTGTAGCGTAATTACCATTAATTCTTCCCACTAATTCATCAGTTTCTTTCTTTAAGCGCTTGTACTCAGGAACATCTGACCTGGAAGGAACAGTTAACATTAATAATCTTACTTTTTCCAGATATTGTGGGTATTTATTTAGAAAAATCTCAAATGACTTTAATCTGTTGATCACACCTTTCGTGTAATCAAGCCTATCAATAGATAAAATCAATTTACTATCCTCAGTATTTTTTTTATGTAGTTCTAGTTGTTTTTTAAGCTCTGTTTTTTCTGATTTTATCCGTTTTTGATGAGCTTTTGCAGCATTAAAAAACTTATTAAAATCGATTCCCATTGGAAATGTATTTACTATAATTTCTCTAGTGCCCA